>JAICUM010000432.1 GCA_025935855.1 Pirellulales bacterium
GAAGGTGAGGATTTGGCCGTCGGCTAGCAGGCGCTCTTTGAGCTTTGAATAGTCCACGTCCTGGACGGGGCAGGAGGCGTCGAGGGCGTGGCAGGCGGCGGTGGCGGCGGATTGGCCGAGGATGAAGAAAACCGGCTCCATGCGGATCGAGCCGTAGGCGATGTGCGAGGCGCTGAGGCAGACCGGGACGAGCAAATTCGGCGATTCGCCGCGGCGGGGAATGATCGAGCGGTAGCTGATTGTATAGGGGCCGCGGGTGGAGACCTGGACGTCGCCTTCGTTTTGGACCGTGCCGTCGGCTTTGACGTAGCGCTGGACGTTGTGGGAGTCCATGTTGTAGGAGCCCATGCCGATGGAGTCGTCGGCGACGCGCTGTTTCAGGCAATCTTTTTCCGTCATGACGTAATCGCTCACCAGGCGGCGGGCTTCGCGAACGTAGATTTCGCGCGGCCAATGGCCGTTGTCGGTGAATTCGTCCTTCGCGAGGCCCCACTGGGCCATGTGCGAGCGGATTTTCTCCGGCACGCGCGGGTGGTTGGCGAGCGTCCACATCAGGCCCTTCTGGTAGCGCTCGTGCTCGGCGAGGATAGCGGCGCGGCGGCCGTAGTCGGCCTCGGGATAGTCGTAGTTCATGCCGATGTTGTCGGTGGAGAAGGCGCCGTTGTTGTTCGTGTCGGTTTTGCCGTTGGGCATCATGAGCGGATGCATGGGGACGCGGAGGTCGCCGGCTTCGAAGTTGCGGAAGAGGAGCTCGTACATCGACTCGTCGTAATCGGCGGGCTTGGGGAAGGGGACGCGATTTTGCGGGACGTTCGACATGCACAGGCGGTAGCAGTAGGCCTGAATGCGGTGGTCGCCGGCGCCTTCCGCGCCTGGGGCGCCGTCGCCGGTGACCCCGCTGACGAAGCCGCTGTGCGGATCGCCGGGGGTCTTGTAGGGGCTGACCGGGACGAGGAAGCGGTGGTTCTTGACGTTCTGGAGCGTGCGGACGCCGTTGAGCTTTTCGCCGTACTGGCTTTCGGCTTCGCGGCCGACGGCGTAGGCGACGCCGGCCTTGGCCATGAGGTCGCCTTCGTAGGTAGCGTCGATGAAGATGCGGCCGCGGTAATGGTTGTTCTCGGCAGCTTTTCCGGCGGGTGATGACGCGTTTGCCGGCTCGGTTTGCATGGCGACGATCGGCTCAGCGGGGGTTGCTCCGCGCGCGACGCCGATGATGCGCTGCTGACGCACGATTTCGATGTTCGTTTCGCGGAGCATGGCTTCGAGAATCTCTTCCGCGACGTGCGGCTCGAAATACCACATGGCGTCGTCTTTCGGGCGGTAGCCCTGGTATTTGTCGCGGTTGACGAGCGTCCACGCCGCCGGGTCGTCGTAGTGCTTCTTGATTCGGCGGTAGAACTCGCGGGCGATGCCGCCGATGACGGCCTTGTTGCCGCTGTCGGTGGCGCCGAGGCCGTTTGTCGTCATGCCGCCGAGGTGCTGCTGGGGTGAAACGAGGATCGGCTTTTTGCCGAGGCGCGACGTTTGAATCGCTGCGGCGATGCCGGCGGGCGTGTTGCCGTAGATGATGACGTCGGCTTTGAAGGTGGCGGCGTGGGCTGCGGTTACAGCCAAGGTCGCCAGGGCGAGCGTAAGCGATCGAGCGTTCATGATGAGTGAATCCAGTGGAGTGTTAGCCGTATTCGGAAGGAGTCCCGGAACGGCCTGATGGGTTCCTGCTGCGCAGCGAACCCATCCTACGGCTCGGGTACGGTGGCAAGCGTCAGCTTGTCGCGTTATTATCGACGGGGCCGCCTTAGCCGCCATCCCTTCACGCTACGATCACCCGCTGATGAAACCCCGACTCGAACAAAAGCTTGCCGCGCTGCGTCAGGACCTCAACAGCGGCCACTTCATTCTTGCAGACGCCAAGGACGCCGACATGGCGTGGGGGGTGACGAGCCCAGGGCAGGCGTATTCGGCGACTTCGTCGAAGAGCCCGGCAAAGTTCCGCTCGATGGCTGACTTTCGCGATCAGATTTGCGAGATCGTCCGGCAGGGCGCCGTCGATATCATGCTCGCGTCGGTCTCGACGATGAGCGTGCTGGCCCATCGCGAGCGGCTCTTTGACTCCAGCGACGTCACTCCCGCCATTCGAGCCAACGACGCCACCGACATTTGGCTGCCGCGCGGCGGGAATTATCGCGAGTCGCCGTCGCTGCCGTTCGCGACGTGCTTTATCGAAGAAGTGCAGCATGGCGAGGTCACGGGCCATGAGCCGGAGAAGTACCTTCGCGGGACGGCGCCGGTTGTCAATTTGGGTCTGTACTCGGCCACGTTCAACAACAACCTGGAAAGCGACTATGCGACGCTCACCGCCTTCCGGCAGTTCCGATTGGAAGCTCAGCGCCGCCGATTTAAATACTTCCTGGAGGTCTTTGCCCCGAACATCAAGGGCGCCGTCCCCGATGACCAGGTCGGCCCGTTCGTGAACGACCAAATTTGCCGGATGCTAGCCGGCGTGCCGGTGGGTTCGCGACCGGAGTTTCTCAAGATTCCGTTTTTCGGCCCCGAGTCGCTGGAGGAACTAGTGGCATACGACACGAGCATGATCGTCGGAGTGCTCGGCGGCTCCAGCGGCACGAGTTTCGACGCGTTTACGCTCTTGGCTGAAGCCAAGAAGCACGGCGCCCGCGTGGCGTTGTTTGGCCGCAAGATCAAGGAGGCGGAGCACCCACTGTCGTTCGTGGCGCTATTGAGGAAAGTCGCCGACGGCGAGCTCGATGCCGAAGAAGCCGTGCGCGCGTATCACGGCGAATTGCAGAAGCTGAACATCGCGCCGCGGCGGCCGTTGAAAGATGATATGCAGCTCACGGCGACGGAACTTAGCTACACGCGGTAGAGCAAAGGCCAACATCGCGTGCCATGCCCACGTCCGCGTGGGCATGAGAGCCAATCACATGCCCACGTCGGCGGACCTCCGTGGGCATGGCAAGCTTACATCGATAGGGCGCGAGAATTATTCGCCGCCGCGCGCGTGGAGCACCAACTGGCGGAACGTATCGCGCAGCGATTTGTGCAGATGCTTCGCGAATGACCGGCTTAAGTTGTGCGCGGCGATTAGCTCCACCACATCGGCGAAGTCTTTGTGCGTGCGGCGCAAGCTGCCTTGGCCGCAGGCGAGCTTGGCTTCGATCAACTTCGCCAACGTCAGTACCGGGAGTCCTTCGAGCTGCGTGATCGCGGATTCATCGCCCGGATCGGGGAGCCTGACTTCCGAATCCAATCCGGCTTTGTCGCCGCCCAGCAAAAACTGCAAGGCGACGCCGCTCGGCGAGCGCAGCTCCGTGTTCTCCGCGACCCATTGCCAACCCTGTTTTTCCAGCGCGGCGCGGGCATGCGCGGCTTCGTCCCGCCGTACGAGCAAATCAACGTCAACGGTGTTGCGCTGATAGCCATGAAGGCAAACCGCCACGCCGCCGACAATCGCATGCGCGATCCCCGCGTCGTGCAACAGCTCATGCGAACGACGGGCTGCATCCCACAGCGTTTCGTTGCCGAGCATCGCATATGTCCTGGCGGCGGTGACCACGAATGGCTCTCCGGTATAAACGGCGAAAATCGCCCAATACCAGTATACCTCACCGGCGCTAGCGCAAACCGGACGCTAGCGCGTTCCGGCTGATTGCATTAGCCGCAGGGCGCTAGCCCTCGGTTTGGACCGGGATCACGCAATCAGTTCCCGCACGACGCTGCCATGGACGTCCGTCAGCCGAAAGTCGCGGCCGGCGTGGCGGTAGGTGAGCTTGGTATGGTCGAAGCCCATGAGCTGCAAGATGGTGGCGTGCAGGTCATGGATGTGGACCCGATTCTCGACGGCCTTGAAGCCGAAGTCGTCGGTGGCGCCATGCACGTAGCCGCCGCGCACACCGCCGCCGGCCAGCCAAGTGGTGAAGCCCCAGTGGTTATGATCGCGGCCGTTCATCTTGCCCTGGTTGGCGCCCTCCTTGGGCAGCTCGACCGTCGGCGTGCGGCCGAACTCGCCGCCGCAGATGATGAGCGTTTCCTCCAAGAGGCCGCGCTGTTTCAAATCCACGAGCAACGCGCCGATCGCCTGATCGCACTGCTGGGCGAGGTTGCGGCAGAGAACTTCGTTGTCGTCGTGCGTATCCCACGGCTGGCCGGCGCCGTGCCAGATTTGCACGAACCGCACGCCGCGCTCGACCAGGCGGCGGGCGATGAGAATCTGCCGCGCCTGCGGCCCGGCGCCGTACATGTCGCGGATGTACTGCGGCTCGCGCGACACGTCGAACGCGTCGGCCGCCTCGGTCTGCATCCGGTAGGCGAGCTCGAACGACTCGATGCGGGCCGACAGGTCGGGTTCGCCGGCGTGGCCGCGCAGGTGCTCGCCGTTGAGCCGGGCCATGAGGTCGAGTTGGGCCCGCTGGTCGCCGGCGGTCACGCGCGGCGGCCGGCGCAGGTTCAGGACCGGGTTGCC
>JAICUM010000806.1 GCA_025935855.1 Pirellulales bacterium
CGCAAGACTTGACCTCAGCATCGGGAGGCCAGGACCACGCGCTTTCGCTGTCCGCTCTCGCTCGCATTCGTCTGACGCAAGCGAACCGCGTCCATCGCACCCCGCCTCACGTTTCGTGACGATTGGCCGTAACGCCCCTCTGGATGAGAGCGGGATGGACGACAGAAATCATGATTTCTGGTTTTCAGCAATAAAATTATTTTTACGCAAGAGGCTTGAACGCTCCAAACATATTGGAGCCATTCACAAAGTTTGCGTTTTCGCGCAGACAAGTTCAGCGGAGGGCCAACACGCTGGCGAACCATGAGAGGCGAAAACCGCACAGGCGATTTGCCCGTCGGCAAACATACCCCACGACCAGCGGCCTCTCCGTCATGATCATGGCCGGGCTAAAATGCTTGTCCCGCCTGCGGGGCCGAAGCCCCTTCGGCGCGGCGAAGGCCCGGCCATCCACGTCTTTGGCGACAGAAGGTAGGCGTGGATGCCCGGCCAAGCCCGGGCATGACGAGGGCTTGAAATTGCCGATCTACTTGTCGCTACTTCGCGAACGCCGGGAAGACCGGCAGCTTCTCCACGTCGCGCGCGTCGTGCTGGATGATGACGGTGGCCTTGAGGTTCTCGGCGATCTTCTTCAGGCGCTGGAGCGACGCCACGGACTGGGCGCGGTCGTAGTTGAACGCGGGCACGCCGTCCGACTCCCAGTTCTCGCGAAAGTGGACCGCATCGCCGGTGAGGATGACGGGCCCCATCTGCGCGAGCTTGACCAGCAGGCTGGAATGGCCCGGGGTGTGGCCGGGCGTGCGCAGCATGATCACGGTGCCGTCGCCGAACACGTCCTTGTCGAGCGGCTGCGGCTCGACCTTGTTGTCGCCCTTGATCCAGCCCTCGAACGGCTTGACGTTGGCGCCCTGCGGCGGATGGGCGCTGGTGATGGCCTCCCACTCTTTGGCGCCAATCAGCAAAGTAGCCTTCGGGAACGAAGCGACCTGGCCGGTGTGATCGGCGTGGAAGTGGCTGATGCCGACATATTTGATCTGGTCCGGCTTGACGTCGATCTTCGCGAGCGTCTCGACCAGGCTCACCTTCGGCGCCACGTTCGGCGCGGTCATGGCGTGGCCGGTGTCCCACAGCATGTAATCGTCGCCATGCTTGATGACGTAGCAACTGAAGACGAACTGAATCTTCTTGTCGCCGTAGGCAAAAGTATCCGAGAAGCGCTCGTTGACGATTGTGGGCGCCGGCGGCGTGCCGCAATCGATGCGGGCCAGCGACAGTTCGGCCGCCTGCGCTGATGCAGCGACGCCAGCCCACAGGCCGGCGCCGATGGCGAGCATGGTCCATGTTCGATTCATGTTTCTTCCCCTGATGAACGGCAAAGTGTGTCCTTTGCTCGGTTGGGCGTTCAGGGCACCCGGTACACTCCGGCCCCGACGACTTGCAGACACGGAGGCGAGCGCATTATTCCCCGCTCCGGAATAAAAAAGGCGGGCTTTCGCCCGCCGTTCTTGTCTCGATGGATGTCAGGAGTCCCACCTGCGCCGAAGCTTCCACGGCGCGTTCGAGACACGCGGCGATTCCGCGGCCACCCGCGTCAACGCTCCTGCGTCGCGCAATTCC
>JAICUM010000619.1 GCA_025935855.1 Pirellulales bacterium
CAGGCTAGCCCGAGTCGGCTGAAAACTGAACCTAGCATTCGCCCAAGGGGTAATTTGGACGGCGTGACATTCTGCTTTCAGACGCGAAAAGTATAGCGCCGAGAGGCAGACAAGCAGCAGCGCCATCGAAGCCGGTTCCGGCACGGCCGCGGCTGTCGCCGAAGCGGCCGGTGCCCCGCCGAATTGGGCTCGCCACAACGCAAGATCCTGCCCGTTCACCGCGAGATCGTAGTTCCCGTCGCCCTGGTTGCCCACCGCCGGCACGGCCGCTCCCTGCCCGCGCTGCCAGGCCAAGAAGTCGGCGCCATCCACGACGCCGTCAGCATTGAAGTCTCCTGTCGATTGCACGCCGACGAACGGGTCGCCCGTGTTGAACTTGAAGAGCGCCCCCTCGCCGCCGTCCAGTTGGATCACCAGTTTCCGCCGGCCGCCGCTATTGGGAATCACGTCCAGCGGAACAACGTCCACCTGGCCCGTGTCGGCGTTCAGCCGTTCGATCGTCGGCTGCACCGTTGCGACGAAGTTGATCTGGATTTGCTGCCGGTAGTCGGCGGCTGTGCCGTCCGCCCCCGTGAAGCCGTTGGTCACCATGAAATAAAGCTGGTCGTCCGCCCGGTTCGGATCGTCGCGCGTCGAGTCAACCGGCTTGAACCACGAGATAATCACGTCGCCCGGATTGCCGACGTTCTTGGTCTGGCTCAGGTTGGTGACCACCCAGCCGGCCATGTAAGGGTCGTTTTGCTTCGACTCCCATTCCGTAAAGCTGTTGGGCAACGAGTTATCAGCCGCGAAGCCAATGGGCACCGGCGTGCGGTCCCCGGAGTTTGGCCCCGTCTTGCCGCGAAGAAACATAATATCAGTCGTCGGGTCGGCTCCGTTCGGATGATCGTTGAGCCCCACCAGATGGACCAGCGCCTTGCCCAAGTTGCGCGCCCGCCGATTCAAATCCGCCTGCTGCGTGTAAAACGCCGTTGGGCTCGACTGGTTCCCGCCGTTGAACATCGACGACGCGCCGCTGTCGTAACGAAAGTCCGTCAGCACCGTCGCCCCGAACGCGAGCGCCCCGTACGTGTTCAGATTCTGCTCCGACGGCGATGGATCCCGGAACACCTGCTGATCGTAGTCCTGCACGGCATGAAATGTCTGCCGGTACACGGCCAGCGGCAAGTTGTTGTCGAGCGCGTGAACCCGATACCGCCGCAGCTCGCTGTACCAGCTCGTCGGGCTGCCGTAATCGGGTTGGGCAACGCTCCGATTCGCGTAATCGCTTTTAAACGGATACGTATCGAAGCTCAGCATGTCGGGGTGCGCCCGCTGGATGAAATCGTCCAGCTCCGCGTCGCCCACCTGCCCGCCAAAGCTGTTGGTGTACAGGATCGTGTTGGGATACTGGTCGCGCACCGCGTTGAACCAATTCACCGCGGCGTCGCGCGTCCCCGGGTCGTTCAGATTCTGCTCGTCCGACAATTGCAGCGAAACGAGCTGACTCAAGTATGGCTGCTCCGAAGCGCCCGGCATCTCCGACTGATCGCGCACCCACCGCGACCAAGGCAGGCCCGGCGCCGCACCCTGGCCGCCGGGGTTCGGGTTCCACAGCCAATCGAGCGTCGAGTAATTCGCGGCCAGATAGTTAGCCTGGTTGAAGCCGTTGCCCGGGTCGTTCAGCCCCATCGTTTGCAGCCCACGCTGCATGAGGATCTGGCGGCCCTTACTGATTTGGGCCATGGCGGGCGAAGCCGCCGTCGCAGAGCACAACAGAGCCAAGGCCACAACACTCAGGCGGATTCGAGAGCGGTTCAAGCGCGGAAGCAGAGTGATCGGCATCGTTTCTCAAAGGTGCGATGGTAGGCCGGCAGGCGGGAGGTAGTAGCCGGCGAGGCGGGCGGTTCCGAATTCTTCACGCGGCCCAAAGCAGCGACCAGCGGTCCCGTCCATCATAACACGACGGTCCCGAGCGAGCCCGCAATTTGCCGCCCAGCGCCTGTGGATGGCCGCAAACGAGCCATGCCGCCGCAACGGGAGGCGCCCTGCAAAGGCACGCGGCCTTCACTCGGAACCAGCGAAAGCCGCCCCGCCTCATTTCCTAGCAAAGGCATCGCATTTGCGGCGATCGTGAACTCACGACGCCTGCGGTAGGCGTCGAGCCCGTCACAAAAGGGATTCCAACCATGTTGACGCTCCTCTCCATCGGCCTCGTAACCCTCCAAGCAGCTCAAGGCGCCGGGGAACACGCCGAGCACTTCAACAAGTGCGCCACGGTTTGCTCCGGCTGCCAGCTCGTGTGCGACTCCTGCTTCAAGCACTGTCTCACCCTCGCCGGGGAAGCGAAAAAGGAGCACGCCGAGACGGCCCAGTATTGCAGCGACTGCGCCGAGTGCTGCAAAGCCTGCGCGACGCTCTGTGCCCGACAAAGCCCGCTGGCCGCGCCGATGCTCCAGTGCTGCGCCACCTGCTGCGACAAGTGCGCCGAGTCCTGCGATCGCATGAAGGACGACAAGCAAATGGCCGACTGCGCGAAAACCTGCCGCGACTGCGCCAAGCACTGCCGCGACATGTCCAAAATGCTCGGCAAGGGCTAACGAATTTGCTCGCGCAGCGCATCCAGCCTAAATGTAGCGGCGGCTTCTAGCCGCGTAAAAAACGCGTTTGGCAATTCATCGCCGCTTGCGAGCCAGCCGCCCACACTTTTAGCCGCGACCCGATCGGGGAGCGCGCCGCGCGCGACCGCTGCGCTTTGTTCCACCGCTCAACGCCGCGGTCAGCTACGGGCTGGCCGCGGCGCCGCGAACCCGCGCAATC
>JAICUM010000639.1 GCA_025935855.1 Pirellulales bacterium
CAACGAAAAACGCTCGCCGAGGGGACAGCCTTGGCGAGCGTTTTTGTGTTTTGGCCAATAAAATCTGGCGAGCGGCGTTGGCTTACCAGCGGTCGCCGCCGCCTCCGCCGTAGCCGCCGCGGCCACCGCCGCCGCCTCGGCCTCGTCCGCCGCCGCCGTAACCGCCGCCGCCGCCGCGGTTATTTTCCTTCGGCCGGGCTTCGTTGACGGTGATCGTCCGGCCGTCGACATCGGCCCCGTTGAGCGCCTCGATCGCGGCCCGCGCTTCCTGGTCGTTGTTCATCGAGACGAAGGCGAACCCGCGGGGGCGGCCGGTTTCGCGATCCATGACGACAGCGACCTCATCGACTTTGCCGTGGGCGCCAAAGGCGTCGTACAGCGTGTCCTGGTTGGTCTGGTAAGACAAGTTACCCACATACAGCTTCATCAAACTAACTCCACACACCGCTGCCAGCCGCGAGGAAGCCTAGGGTCCGCCGACGAGCACGCGAGTGCGGCGCGGGGAGACGAGAGGGGACGCTCGAAGATTGGCAACAAGAACCCGGGCAAGCCGTGAGGAACGGCGCGGCAGAAGCGCCGCGAGAGTAGACCGACCCGCCCAAAAAAACTACCGCAGCACTCCCATCCTCGTGCGAACTGAACCCGCCGCTCTATCGACCCCGCCCCCGGGTTGTGCGGCATGGGGCGTATTGTATCCGACAAGTTGTCATTTGTCGAGCGTCGCGGCCGGATTGGAGTATTTACCCTAAGGTCTTTCCCTCGCCGCCGACGCTGGCAGGAAACTATTTTCATCGCGAAAGTTTCCGCGTGATTTCCGCCACGTGTTTGCCTTGAAAGCGGGCGATGGCCAGCTCGTTGGCGGTGGGTTGGCGGGAGCCGTCGCCGCCGGCGAGCGTGCCGGCGCCGTAGGGGGAGCCGCCGGTGATTTCGTTCATGTTGGTCAGCTCCTGGCAACTGTACGGCACGCCGACGACGATCATGCCCAGGTGAAACAGCGTGGTGTGAAAGCTGGTGATGGTGGTTTCCTGGCCGCCGTGCTGCGTGCCGGTGCTGGTGAAAACGCTTCCCACTTTGTTGATGAGGGCGCCCTTGGCCCACAGGCCGCCGGTCTGGTCGAGGAAGTTGCGCATCTGGGCGGCCATGTTTCCGAAGCGCGTGGGCGTGCCGAAGATCAGGGCGTCGGCGTCGGCGAGCTGCTTGGGGTCGGCGATGGGGATGTGAGCGAAAGCCTGGCGGGCTTGTTTGGCGCCGGTGCGCTCCAGGGCCGCGTCGGGGACCAGCTCGGCCACCTGGTACAGCGAGACGTTGGCGCCCTCGACGCCGCGGGCGCCTTCGGCGACGGCCTCGGCCATGGTGTGAACGTGACCGTACATGCTGTAGAAGATGACTTGGATGTTCATGGGGAGTTAGGGGTGAGGCGGGTGGTTTGGGTCAATGGTTTTGGATTTTGGATTTTGGATGGCGCGGTAGGGGTCCCAGTTTTTGTGATCAAAACTAAGTTGGCACTTGACAAGAACTCTCGGTGAAGCGGCCTCTTGGAGTCTGAAAAACCCCTCGCGGGGCGGGTGAGTTTTGGATTTCTTGAAAACTGTTCAAAACGCCAAAACCAGGAGCGCCGGCGACTTTGTCCAAAAAATGCGGCTAAACCGCAAGCGATGGCGACAACCGTCCAATGCTATCGCAGCCACTTGTGGCGCGACGCTATTATTTGGCAAAGCCCGCCGATTTGTGTTCTAATGTACACTATTTCGCATTGCCTGACTACCCTCGCTTTTTAGCCACCCCCTGAGTTTCGAATCTGACGCAGGAGTCGCGTAAAAAGGCGCGACAAACGCGAGCAATCGTGGGCAAGCTTCGAGCTGTCGAGCCGTTTGCGATGGCGGCGTTCTTGGGCGGCCGTCGGCGAGGCGTTTCTTACGTGGCGGCGTATTATCCCGCGCGCGGAGGGGGAAAGCGAGGGTCGTTTTTGGCCACTTCGGAGGCGAGGAGGTCACCGGGGCGCGAAGAACTCAGAGAGAAGAACTTTGCCGCGAATCGCGCTAATCGGCGCGAATGAACGAGAGAGGGCATTGAGGGGAGAGGATTAGCTCCGTGCATCGACCCTTTGTTTGGCGTTGGGTATTATCGCGGTCTCGTGGTCACGGTAGTGAAGTTGTCAGAACCGATTGAGAGACGATGCGGCAGATTGCTCTTTATCGTGAGATTTCCGGGCCGGCGGCGCGGCAGCCGAAGACGGATCGGCTGATCCTGGCGAAGCTGCTCGATCGCGCCTCGAAGGACTTTCGGATCGAAGAGGACGAGATCGCCGCCGCGCACCGGGTGCTGCTGCGGTGGGCGGAGATGGAGACGAGCGGGCAGCTTGGGACGTTCAACGAGACGCAGCTGCAGGGGATGCTGTTGGCTCAGGTGTTCGGCGAGGCGCTGGGCTACGCGCAGCCGACGGACAGCCCGGAGCTGTGGCATCAGGAGCAGCATCGTTCGACCGGGCCGGGCCAAACGCCGGACGCGGCGCTGGGGCGGCGCGCTACGATGCCACTGACTGAAAACTGGGTAAGTTATTGCGCCGTTAGCGGTTAGGAGGGGAGGATTACGGGCCGCAGAAATGCTGTCGGTGAACATGTGGCCAGAATCGTCCGATCACTCTAGAATCGGAGCGAGCATCGTG
>JAICUM010000387.1 GCA_025935855.1 Pirellulales bacterium
CCTTCCAAAACTTGCGGATGCAGTCGCGATACTTGCCGTTCCACTCGCTCCACAAAATCGGGAACTTGCCGACTTGGTAGCCGCCGGCGCCCAGATCCCACGGCTCGGCAATCAGCTTCACTTTCGAGATGACTGGATCCTGGTGGATGATGTCGAAGAACGCCCCCAGCTTGTTCACGTTATACAATTCACGGGCCAGGGTGCTCGCCAGGTCGAACCGGAACCCATCCACGCGCATGTCGGTGATCCAGTACCGCAGGCTGTCCATGATCATCTGCAGCACGCGCGGATTGAGCATGTTGAACGTGTTGCCGCAGCCCGTGAAATCCATGTAGTACCGCGGATCCTCCGGCGACAGCTTGTAATACTCCGCGTTATCGACGCCGCGAAACGACAGCGTCGGCCCCATTTGGTTCCCTTCGGCCGTGTGGTTGTACACCACGTCGAGGATCACCTCGATGCCCGCCGCGTGCAGGCTGCGAACCATCGACTTGAATTCCGCCACCGCGTCCAAATGCACGCCTGGAGAATCGTATCGTGGCTCGGGCGCGAAGAAGCCGAGGCTGTTGTAGCCCCAATAATTCACTTTCCCGGCATCGACGAGGTACCGGTCGTCCACGTGGTAATGAATCGGCAAAAGCTCGATCGCCGTGACGCCGAGATTGGTCAGGTGATCAAGCACCGGGTCGGAGCCAATGGCCGCGTACGAGCCGCGCAGCTTTTCCGGCACCGCTGGGTGCAGCATGGTGAACCCGCGCACGTGCATCTCGTAGATGACTGTTTTGTGCATCGGCGTCCGCGGCGGCCGATCGTCCGCCCAAGTGAACGATCCATCGATCACCTGGGCCAGCGGCGCATACGCCGCACTATCGCGATCGTCGAACGACAGATCCGCTTGCGAATCGCCGAGCTTGTAGCCAAATAGCTCGTCCGCCCACTTCAAGTTTCGCCCGATTTGCTTCGCGTACGGATCGAGCACCACCTTATTCGGATTAAAGCGGTGACCCTTTTGGGGCTCAAAGGGCCCATGCACGCGGTAGCCATATAATTGCCCCGGCGTGAGGTCCGGGAAGTAGCCATGCCAGACAAGGTCTGTGTTTTCCGGCAGCGTGATCCGCGCCGACTCTTTTTTGGCATCCGGCGAATCGAACAGGCACAGTTCGACTTTCGTCGCGTTCTCTGAATAAATCGCGAAGTTCACCCCGCGGCCGTCCCACGTGGCGCCGAGTGGATACGGCTGCCCCGGCCAGATGCGGATGCCGGTTTCGTGCTTGGCTCGCAGACGAACATTGTCTGCCTGACGTTTGTTCTGCTTCAGCGTTTTAACAGTGGCCATATTGGAGAAATCTCACGTGGAGAGTAGTACTGAGTAGGTCGCGGTCGAGGCGAGCAAACGGTATGCCGCACGATCGACAACCTGAAATGTAGCCGAATCTTCCATCGCCGAGAATCACCTTGGCCGAACCGGCCATTCCCCCATCCACTTTGCGACCGATGCACGCGTCGTTCCGCCGGGAGCCAGGGCCAATCGGTTTTTCAAATTGGAGTGCCATGCCCACGTCTGCGTGGGCATGTAGAGCTCGGAATCCGCATGGCCACGTCGGAGGACCTCCGTGGCCATGGCGCCCCATCTTAATTCACTGATTGGCCCTGCCGCTGGGAGGGCCGTCATTAGGCGGAAAAATCATCGGCGGTTATGATGGAAACCCGCCGCCTGGGCGGGCTTTCATTCCGACCCCTTCTCGATCACCGCCCATGCCGCCAGGTTCGGCAACTGCCCGCTCACTCTCTGCTTTTCTCACCGCGCTTGCCCTGTTGCTGAGCGCCTCGGGTTGTCGCGCCGAAACGATCGACCGGCATGGATCGCCGTCCGCTCCGATTAAGAAGGGCACGTTGCCGCTTCCCAGCGCGCTCAGCGTCTTCGACTACGAGACTCGGCTATTCGACTTCCTGAACCGCCGGGAGTACGCTGCCCTGGGCTGGGCGCGCGACAAACGCGTTCGCGACACCGGCCCCTATCGCAACGGCAAATACTACGGCACGCACCCCGCGGTGCGGATTTACTACTCGCCGGAAATCATCGGTTGGCTCAAAGACGGCCTTCGCCATGCCATCCCTGACGGCGCAATGATCATCAAGGAACAGTTCCACCCGCCCGCCGCGCGCTACGCCGGCATGAGGGAGGAGCAACTGCTCGCGGAGCTCGCCGACTGGACCGTCATGGTCAAGGATTCCGCCGGCTCGCATGACGGGTGGTTCTGGAGCAATCCCGTCCGCGGCCAGAAGCCTATCGACAACCGCCGCTACCCGTTCGACCACGCTGCTTCCGGCTTCGGCATGTATTGCCTCCGCTGCCACGCCTCGGCCAAAACGCCCGGCGAGACGAATGAGTACACCTTCGCCGCGCTGCGAAACATTGAAGGCTTTCCCGGCGAGCCGATCGAGTTTGACGTGGACGACTCCTGGCGAGTTGGAGAAACGTCAAAGGAGAAATCTGCAGAGCGATCGACAAATGGCGAGCCGTCCCGAAAGGGCGTTGAACAGCTGGAAGCCGTCGGCAGCGTCGTGCTCAAGCTCAAGGCGAATAACGACCAGGCGCATCCGCGGTGCACTGGCGCAATTCATCCCGACCAATGCCAGCCAGTGATCAATGAACCGTTCCTGGCCCTTTTCAATTCGATTCCTCGCCGGGCGCGTAGCGAAGTTCAATTGCTCCCCGGCATGACGCACGACTGGATACCCCGCCGGCCCGCGCTGGCGCAATCAAGCCAGCAGTTCGTCACTTCGACGCAGTGCATGAATTGCCATGCCGGGCTCGATTCTCCACTGGGGCGTACGATGTTCTTTTCAGCCGCGGCACGTGACAAAGCGAAGACGCAAGCGGTTGGCGTCCACCTCTCGCCTTACGGCGAATGGCGCTGGACCCCCATGGGGCTCGCCGGCCGCGACCCGGTTTTCTTTGCCCAGCTGGAAAGCGAAATGGAGCTGCTCAAGCGCGAATACCCCAACGAACCGAAGCGAGCGGAGCAACTCGGCGCCGAGCTGGCGGACGCCTGCCTCACCTGCCACGGCGCCATGGGCAAGCACCAGTTCGCCGTGGACCACCCCGGCGAGCTGTTTGGCCTCTCGCATGTCATGCGCGATTCCACGAACAATTCGGGCGCTGACCAAGCCGCTAACGCGAATGGGCAATACGGCGCCCTCGCGCGCGACGGCATCAGCTGCACTGTGTGCCACCGCATGCAACCGCGCGACCAGCCGGCTGATGACGAGCGACCCTACCTCGAGTTCTTCCTGGAGACGTCAATCACCGGCCACATTAATCTCGGGCCGTCAAACGAGCTGTATGGGCCGTTTGAAGACAAGGAGATCGCCCCCTACGCGATGGAACACGCCATCGCCTTCAAACCAAAGCAAAGCACGTACATCAAGTCGTCGCAGCTCTGCGGTTCCTGCCATGTGGTGAACCTGCCCTGTATCGACATGCCGCTGGCAAACGGCCACGATCACAAGAACCACGACAATCAGCAGTTAATTGCCGCCGAGCGGAAAGCCGCCTTCAGGCCGTTCCACCACCACGTCGAACAAGCGACCTACCTCGAGTGGCTTAACAGCGAGTTCGAAAACGAGCTTACGCTTGACAACCCGAAGGCCAAGACGTGCCAGGACTGCCACATGAAACGCAGCTACCGCAATGACCGCCTCGGCCTGGCGCTTGAAAACATCGAAACGCAAATCGCCGCCGTGCAGGACTACACGTACCCGGAAGCCGAAAGCCTTGCCACGAAGGAAGAGCTGAATGTCAAGCGCCGCGCATCAGGCTACGCCCGCCACAACTTCCGCGGCCTCAACGTGTTCCTGGTGGAAATGTTCAACCAGTTCGACGACCTGCTCGGGGTGCGCAAATTCGACTTCATGACGGGCTCGCAGGAGGACATCCCGCACGCCGTCGATGATTTCCTGCAGCAAGCCAAGGACGAAGTCGCGAACCTCGATCTCTCAACGAGACTAGAAAACGGCAACGAGCTCATCGCCACCGTAAACATTCAAAACAAGGTCGGGCACCGCTTTCCCAGCGGCGTCGGCTTCCGCCGCGCGTTCATCGAACTGCTAGTGACCGACGATCAAACCGGCCGCATGCTCTGGTCCTCCGGCCGTACCAATGACCTCGGAGTTCTCATCGACCAGAACGGCCAGCCGCTCCCCAGCGAGTTCTTTGCCATCGACGAAAAGACAAAGCAACAAACCTTTCAACCGCACCATCAAATGATCACGTCGCCCGCGCAGGTCCAGGTTTACGAAACGCTTCTCCGTGACGCGAAGGGCCGCTTCACCACCAGCTTCATCCGCGGCTCGGAAGTCGCAAAAGACAACCGTCTCCTTCCGCGTGGCTGGAAAGCTGATGGCCCCAGCCCCGCACTGAACGGCGAGTTCCTGCGCGCGACCCACCCGGACGCGGCGACCAAGAAGGACCCGCGCTACACCGATGGCAGCGGGTCCGACGAAGTGACCTACCGCATTCAGCTTCCGGTTGGCGTCAATCCGCATCGCCTAACCGTCAAAGCAACACTCTATTACCAAGCCATCCCGCCCTACTTCCTCAAGAACATTTTCGACGCCGCCCCCAACAGCCCGGCGGCCCACCGGCTTCATTACTTGTGCAGCAACATTGACTTGCGCGGCAAGCCCATCGCCGGCTGGAAGCTGCCCATTGTCTCGTCAACAGCGTCGGTGCGGTAGCACGGGGTCGGGGGTCTTTTTGGGGGGAGTTGAGGCAAGTTAAAAAATGTGCAATGGCGAAAGAAAACCCACCCCGTCGACGTCCTGAGC
>JAICUM010000375.1 GCA_025935855.1 Pirellulales bacterium
AACAACGCCATGCATGACATCTGGACTGAAGTTCCAAGCGGCGGCGACGCGTCCGGCTATAAGTCCACCATCTTCCAAAAGGAGTGGGGAACGAACCGCGTCGAGGATGACGAGCCGCTGTTCAACGAAATGGACGCGAACCACTCGGTCGTCGCCAACAGCGGCAATGGCGACGTCATCTCGCTGTTCAGCGATTTCGACGACCCGAACGCCGCCGGCAGCGACGCCACTGCCTCGGAAGCGGAAGCTCAAAGCGGCGACTCCGGCAGCGGCGTGTTCTACAAGGATGGATCGACGTGGGAACTGGCCGGCATCACGCACGCGATCGGCCTTTATACGGACCAGCCGGCTTTCACGGCGGTGTACGGCGACTTGACGTTCTTCGCCGACTTGTCGGCCTATCGCGATCAGATTCTGGCGATCACCGCAGTGCCCGAAGCGTCGGCCGGACTGCTTGTCCTGGCAGGAATCGCCGCGATGCTCTTGGGCATTCGCTGGAATTCGGCGCTTCGAGTTGAAGACTCATTGGAAACGGCTTGATCGCCCGAGAGAAGTCGGCCGCATCCGCTTCTTCAGCGCTGGAATGTGGCGCCCGCGATAACACCTTACCGTTGAAGGCGGGCTCGGAAGGCGTAGAAGTCTACCGCCGCCGCGAGGCTGCCAATCCAGCCAACCCCAACAACGCCAACAGGCCCGTCGCCGGCTCCGGCGTGTTGACGGTGATGACCACGCCGTTGGCGTTCTTCTTGGCGATGAGCACCGACGTGTCCTGCTGCGAAATCGCTAGCAGCGTGTTGTCGAGGTTGATGTTCACCTTCGTGGCGCCGAACACGAAGGGCACGCCTTGCGAGGTCAGAAAGCTATTCAGGTTGACCGAGGCTTGCCCGCTCCACGAGCTGCTGAAGAGCGGCCCGCCGCCGCCGTCAGTGCCCAGGCCGAACGTACCGCCGGACGGATTGAACGGAATGGAGAGATTGTTGTTGGAGACGGTATTGATCGGCACGCCGTCAACTTCCACGACGTCGAGGAAGATGTGCGTCGTCACGCTCGCGAAGGTGGTATCGGTTCCAAAACCGCCGAGCGTCACGTCGCCGGCTTCGGCGATGCTCAGGTTGGTGATGGCATGGCCGGTTTTCGCCTTGATCGAGAACTTCAGATTACCGTCGGTGATGTCGGTGCCGCCGTTTTGCGTCGAGGCGTTGAAGCCGACCGGATCGAAATCGATCGAATCGCCGGCAACGGTTGGCGGGCCGAAGAGCGGCGGGTTATCGCCGGCGGAATTGGCGTCTTCGGTCACCTGCAGATAGCTGACCGTGTTGCCGGAGAAATCGCCGTAGTTAATCGGCGCCGAGAGAGCCGGCCGGGCAACGAGCAGCGCGGCGACAAAGATGGGGGCGATGAGAATGCACAATCCGCGCGCGAAAGAAAAGGTCCGTGCCACGTTTGGTCCCCTCATGAGCGAGCGTCTTCGTGTGATGCTGGTTTAACTGGATGTAATTGCCGGGGCAATCTTCTTGCAAATCTGAAATAGATACTTGAAATAGCGGCCCGGCGGCCACATGCGCCGATCAGACCCGAAAGAGAAGCGACTGCCGCCAAGGTATCGGGGCGGGAACTTAAGGTCAAGCATTTTCCTGGCATTTCAAGTGCGATTCACTGCCGCGGCTACCCCCCACAAACGAGTGGGGCGTCCGGGCGTCTTGAACTGGTCTCATGGCGCCAGGCGTGCGAATTCCGAGCGTGCTTTTGCAATCCGCGCGGGTTTCTGCTACGTGTTAATAGGCGCAGCACTGGCTTTTTCGTGAGTATTCCATGGCCGCGGACCGCTTTCATCGGCTCGATGCCACGCCGCGGCGGCGGACCGGCCGGAGTCGGCTTGCCATCGCGATCTGCCTGGCGACGCTATCCACGGCGGGCGCGAGCCACGCGACGCTGGTCGAGATTGACTACCTCGACCGCAACGGCACGGGCGGCTTTCCCGACAACGGCGGGCCGCACTGGACCGGCGTGGTAGATACGGTGGCCAATACGCTCACGATCAACACGTGGGTTGATCTGCCCGGCACGCCGGAGTTTTGGACGCCGCTGTGGACGCCGGACCTGACGGTGCTTCCGCTTATTTGGCCAGCGGTGAAATCGGACGGCTCGTCCTATGACGTGCCGGACAACTGGACGGGGCACATCGACGCGACGTTTGCCTTCATCAGCCCGACGTCGGTGCGGAACATGCTTTGGAACCAAGGCGTGTGGGGCGAGGCGCCCGGATTCTCGCTGCCGCCGGACGCTGACCTCTATCCCGGCTGGGGCGGCGTGCGGAAGCCGGTGAGCGTCGGCGGCGCCGTGCAGCTAGTGTATGACACAAGCGCCGATGAAACTTCGATGCCGCTGCTGCCCATTAGCTCGCTGGGCCTGGCGATTTCGGACCATGCCACCGTAACGGCGACGGTGCTGGCGAATGTCGAGGCCGAGGCCGTGCCGGAGTCTTCGGCGTTTTTCTGCGTGATGGCTGCCGCGGGGCTATTGCCCGCGGGGAGCGTTGGCCGCCGCGTCTTTTTGCGTTTAAGCGCTTCGCTCGGCGATTGAAAGTCGCCGCTACCGGTGCGCGCGGACCGAATTGGCCAAAGTACGCCTTGACGCCGGTCGATGTTAGTGTAATAAATACACCAACACGAACCCGGGGGATTGCGATGGATAGTGACGCGTCGTTAGCGCTGCTAACCGACCTATACCAGCTCACCATGGCGTATGGCTATTGGAAGCTAGGCCGGGCCGAGCGCGAGGCGATTTTCCATCTCTTCTTCCGCAAGCCGCCCTTCAACGGAGGCTATGCCATCGCGGCAGGGCTGGGGCCCGTCCTTGAGTACCTCGAGCAGCTTCGATTTGACAAGTCTGACCTGGCATACCTGGCAACGCTAACGGGCAACGACAACGAGCTGTTGTTCGAGAAGGGTTTTCTCGATTATCTGAGCGAACTCAAGCTAAGCCTTGATCTGGACGCGATGCCCGAGGGCAGCGTCGCCTTCGCCCAGCAGCCGCTGGTGCGGGTCCGCGGGCCGATCTTGCAGTGTCAAATCTTGGAAACGGCGCTGCTGAACATCGTCAACTTCCAGACGCTGATCGCGACGAAGGCGGCGCGGATCTGCGGCGCTGCGCAGGGCGATCCGGTCGTCGAATTTGGTCTGCGCCGCGCTCAGGGCGTCGACGGCGGGCTCACGGCAAGTCGCGCGGCCTACATCGGCGGCTGCGCAGCAACCTCGAACGTGCTGGCCGGCAAAAAGTATGGAATTCCAGTGAAAGGCACGCACGCGCATAGCTGGGTGATGTCGTTCGACGACGAGCTCACGGCGTTTGACCGCTATGGCCAGGCGATGCCGAACAACTGCGTGTTCCTCGTCGATACCTATGACACGCTCGAAGGCGTTCGCAACGCGGTCGAGGTCGGCCGCCGGCTGCGCCAACAGGGCCACGAGATGGTCGGCGTCCGTCTCGACTCCGGAGACCTGGCGTACCTGAGCATCGAAGCCCGCAAGCTTCTCGACGCTGGCGGATTCCCACAGGCCAGGATCGTCGCGTCGAACGACCTCGACGAGCAAATCATCGAGAGCCTTAAGGGCCAAGGCGCGAAGATCGACGTGTGGGGAGTCGGCACGAAGCTGGTCACCGCCTATGATCAGCCGGCCTTGGGCGGCGTGTACAAATTGGGCGCCATGAAGGACGACCAAGGCGAATGGCAGCCGAAATTGAAGCTCTCCGAGCAGGTCGCCAAGACAACGATTCCGGGCGTCCTCCAAGTGCGCCGCTTCCACGTCGGCGACGTTCTGGCCGGCGACATGATTTACGACGAAATGCGCGGCATCGACAGCCGTGAGGTGATTGTGGACGTGAAAGACGCGAACCGCCGCAAGCGCATGCCCACCGGCGCCGTCGGCGAAGATTTGCTCGTGCCGGTGATGCGCGGCGGCGAACTGGTTGGTCCGTTTGCGGATGGCGTGGAAACGATCGAAGTCGCCCGAACACGGGCTCAGCGCGAGCTCGCTCGATTGCATCCGAGCATCCGCAGGTTGCTCAATCCTCACCAGTACCCGGTGGGCATTGACGTGGGTCTCCACGAACGGCGCGACCAGCTGATCCGCGAGATGCGCTGGGACTTCGCGGAACAAGCCTGAGGGGCCGAGCCATGAAACTCATTCGCGTCGCGGCCGCCGCCCTGAACCAAACGCCGCTCGACTGGGACGGCAATGCGGCGAATATCCGCCAGGCCATCCGCGCAGCCCGGGCCGCCGCCGCTCACGTTCTTTGCCTGCCTGAGTTGAGCATCACCGGCTATGGATGCGAAGACGCGTTCTATTCGCAGAGCGTCGTCCGCATGGCCGAGCAAGTCCTGGGGGAGATCCTGCCCGAAACGGCGGGCATGTTTGTGTCGGTCGGCCTTCCGGTGTTTCACGCCGGCGGCTTATTCAACGCGACAGCCGTGTTAGCGGACGGCCGGTTAGCCGGTCTCGTCGCCAAACAGCACCTGGCCGGCGACGGTCTGCACTACGAGCCGCGTTGGTTCAAGCCCTGGCCCGACAATGCGTTGGGCAGTCTTCACATGGCACGCGTCGAGGCGCCCATCGGCGACCTGCTGTTCGACGTCGACGGCGTGCGGATAGGCTTCGAGATCTGCGAAGACGCTTGGGTCGCAAACCGTCCCGGCCTCGACCACGCGAAACTCGCGGCCGATGTGCTGTTGAACCCCAGCGCGAGCCACTTTGCGTTTGGCAAAGCGGTGACACGCCGGCGGCTCGTCGAGGAAGCCTCGCGCAGCCTCGCCGTGACCTACGTTTACAGCAACCTGGTGGGCAACGAAGCGGGCCGCGTCATTTACGACGGTCAGACGCTCATTGCCAACGGCGGCGAGACGGTGGCCTGCGGCCCACGACTGGGCTTTGCTCCGGTTGCCGTCACCGCGGCGACCGTCGATGTGGACGCTACGCGGATG
>JAICUM010000546.1 GCA_025935855.1 Pirellulales bacterium
ATTACTTGCACACTTTGGCTAAAGCCATAGGCCCAGGTATAGAGTTCGAGATCGGGCACCACGACCCGCAGGATGGCGCCCGGCGCCATTGTCCGGAAGCACTCGCCAAGCATGCGCCGACCGTCTGCGAGCGTCAGATGCTCGAGGCTGTGCTCGGTGATGATGCCGGCGATCGAGCCATCGCGCTGTGAGATCGACGCATAGATCGAGGCCGAGCCGTCATTCCACGTCGACGTTAACGAAGCCCGCTTCGATGGACGGCCCGCAACCCAGGTTGAGATAGCTACCCGGTGGGACCTCGCGATGGACCCAGCCGGTGTAGTGGACCATGGAGATTAGTCGTCGGACCTTGCCGTAGCTCGTTATGGGACGGCTGAAGCTGAAACGCATGCGAGAGCCCGGATTCTGTTAGTGCGACCCACCAAGCAAAGATCAACTTCCCACTTCTTAGTGGAGGAACCGCCGGAGGAGGTAGCTACCCAACTCCTCAAGCCGATGGGCATGGCCGGCTAATAGTTCTGCGTCTTGCGACCGTATCCGCGCGTGAAGCATATCAAGATGGAACTGCTTCAAGGTAACCTACACACTGGAGAAGCCTTCCAGCATCGACTTGCAGTATTCGACGGCCCCTAAGTCCACAGATTGACCGCTCTTGACCGTCACTGCGTGCGCTAATGCTGAGCCGCTAAACGCGATCGGAAGCACAAGCGCCGATACTGTCCACAATCTCATTCGCCCTCTCCAATTCCGTAAAGCCGCCCGTCCTCCAGCGCCCGGGGGCCGGCGGGTGATGCTGTTTATCTACGCCTGAAGCCCGACTCATCGCTTAAAAGCTTTCGGATTTACTTCGGTAGAGCGGGTCGCCGCGGGCGGCATCTAGTTGTTGCCCAATGCTAGTAGCCTTGGCATGTGGCAGTCTTCTCTTGGCGGTCATTCGGCAGATCCGAGCAAAGCAGTCCACTCTGATCGATCGACCATTTGCCTTTGATCTTCGTGAACCACCTTCCGCTCTTCGAGGCATTTCCCGCAACTGCGCCGTGCGCGGCGTACACGTTCCTTCTAAGGTCATGCTGCCGAATGAGCCGTAGGGTTCGACGTTAACGTGCGCCGGGCGCATTGTGCGTTTTGTCACTTGGCGGTAGTGATGCATCTGCTTTACTTGTGCCATAGGTATCAGCAGCGGCGATGTTGGAGGGACGTTGCTGGGCTGCATGTTGGGGTGTGGGGCTATCATGGATATTGAGGCATTGCCTTCGAGCTATTGGGAGCAGAAGGCGCGGGAAGCGGTCGACAAGTCAAAGACCATGACCAGCATTGAGGCCCGACGGCTGATGCGCGATGTCGCGCGCCGCTATCGCGAGATGGCCGCTATTGCCTCAAAGCGAGGTTCCGGGAGGCTAAGGTCAAGGACACTTCCTGGCAACTGACCCAATGCCTTTGCCGGCCGCCGACGGGAGGAGGACCGATGTTCCGCTTCTGGCTAGCAGCTGCTGTGCTCGCCGTTGCCAGCACGCTCGGACTCGCGGTGGCCGCTCGAATCCTGCTCTTTTAGGCGTCCGCAGGACCAGCAACTCCTACTTCTTGATTAGGAAGTCGTCAGCCTTCTTGCCTTTCTTCACCATAGCCGCCATCCAAACTGGCATTCGCCCGCGACCGGTCCAGGTCTCAGACCGCTTGCCGGGATTGCGATACTTGGGCTTCACCTTGCGGCCTGCGAGCTTGCTCGCGCCGCGACTTCTGGCGAGAGCAAGCTTCACATCTGATAGCCCCAGCTTGAACTTCTTTAACACCGCTCGAAGCTGCTTGATACCCGGTTTCTCGGCGTGCTCAAGCCGTTCTGCCTCTGCCTGGAGTTCACGAATTCGGCCTTGAATGACCTTGAGCGACAATGTGCGCGGCATAATACCTCTTAAAGAACCTATGTTTTCACAAAAGACAACCTCGATACTATGCTGCGCATCGAGACTTATTCAAGCTGGTCGGATGTAGGGGACCGTACCAGCTGTAAGCTGGGGCCTGTCGGGCGAGTCGAACTCGCCATGGGATGGGGAGGAAGTATGGCGACCGTGGAGGAGCTTATTTGCTTCTGCGCATAGATCAAGCAGATTATGCGGCCTTTCGTGCTGTGCTGGACAGCGAGCATTGCGGTGCATCCCCGCCGTTCACATATGATTAATGGCTACACTTTCTCGCGGCGCGGCGCGGCGTCGCGAGAAGAGAGAAGCGGGGTCTGTCGTCCGCGAGGTACCGTTTAGTCCACCACAGTCGCTGCCTACTGCGAGAGCCAAGAGATTGGGCAGCCTACAGTGCTTACGCTTGACCGCTTCATCGCCGAGGTCGCTCGCCCCTATTGGCGGTGCTTCCACTCACTTGGATCGAAGGCTTCAGTCAGGAGCGCGTGGCGATCAGCGACCGGCCGGGCGTTAACTCGCACGACTGAATTTTTGGTGCCCTGACCTCCACTAACCGGTTTTGCGGGGTGCACGTATGCAATCGCCCTTCCTAACGGTCGCGACTCTGGCCTTCGTGCTGGCGCTTTCGTGATCTTCTTGCTGGGGCGCCGCGTCGAGGTCGTGCGGGACCGGAAGGGCTCGATGCCCGTCACCGAACGGCCAGGCCGCCCATGAACGGGACAAACCGGACGGACGGCGCGGCGATTGCGCCGATCTTCGGATTGATATGCTTCGCTTTATTGCACTGGAAGGGGCTCGGCCTGACACCCGATGGCTGGGCTCTTTGCCAAGGCTCCGTGTCCTTGGTGGAACAGCGGACCTACAGTTACTTCTCCGGCACGCCGATCCTCGCCTGGCCTCCGGTCTATCTACTGTATCTGGGCCTCTGGATTCTCGCCCTCGGCCCGACGGCTCTCGCTCTCATCGTTGCCAATGGCGTTTTGATGGTCGTTCCGGTCGCTGCATGGAACCGCTTTGCGCGGCTCATCGTGGATTTTCCAGAAGGCCGGTGATTTGCAGCGCACCGAATCGTGCTGGCCGCCTTCATCGCGTTATTTGCGACTATCAACCAAAGAGACGTAACCAGTCACAACCTCGCCTACACACTGTTGCCCTTCTACCTCAGTGCGGTCTGGAAGTACGCTTTCGGCTGGTCCAAGAAAATCCTGCCGATGCTCGTTCTCGGTGCGGTGCTGCCGCTCATCCACAACATGGCGCTCGCATTCGTGGGCGCTGGCGCCTTCGTCATCGCGGTTCATCGACCCCACTCGGTCTATCCTGTGGTTGTTGCGTCGCTGACCGTTGCCACTGCCGTGGCGAGTTATTGGTTGGTTGGCATCGGCTTCGCGGCCGGTCACGTTATTGGTCTTGGACGAGGCCG
>JAICUM010000484.1 GCA_025935855.1 Pirellulales bacterium
CCGATTTGGTGGAGGTTGTTCTGGCATTGATGCCGCCGAGCAACTTCGCGGGCGCCTTGCACGGCGGGCAGCAGGAGCGCGACGAGCACGCCGATGATTGCCACGACACTAAGCAGCTCAACGAGCGTAAAGCCATGTAGTAGGCACGCTCCGCGTGCCGTAACCGGCGCCCTCGCAGGGCCTCGATCCTCCCGCAGTTCTGCAGACGGCACACGGAGTGTGCCTGCTACATAGTTCAAGCCGCGGCAGCGGGTGACGTGCTCGGACGTGTGAGGCCGGTTGGCCATGTGCGATGCCGGGCCGAGTCTGGGCATCTAGGCGATCGACCCGCGGCCCGTTGGCGCGACGCGCATGGACGTGCGCAGGCCGGCAGGCGTGCTTGGCGAGACGCTTGGAGCGCGGAGACTCGACGGTGTGCAGTGCGGCACGTCCCTCGCGTGCATGCGCTGCGGTTGTGTGTGCGGCGGTAGGTCTTCTGACTCCCAGGCTCGGCGGAACGCGCCTTCTCGCCCGGCGTCGATCGCTTCAGCGATCAGCGCCCGTGGGCAATGGCATGTAGAAATGTCCGACCGTCAAAGCCTGGTCACAGCGGCGGGGCCGTCCCGGAATCGCACCGGGTTCCCTGTTGCGTCGGCCATGCGAACGCTTGCACGGCCGACCACCAACGCACGTGAACTCTAGGTGGGCGGAATCTAACGCGCGGCGTAAGCGTTGTAAAGAACTTTCTCGCAGTCGTTGTGACAATCGCGGGCTCGTTGCTCTAAAATCCTTCTTCCGCGATCGGAAGAAGCCGATTCACAGTCGCCACTATTCAGCCCATGACGCCGTTGCAATTTGAACTGGCGGTGTTTTGCGTCTCGTTGGCGGCGGGATTGCTGGGGGCGCTCTTGGGCTTGGGCGGCGGGATTATCGTCGTGCCGGCGCTGACGCTGCTGTTTAAGATTGACATCCGCTATGCAATTGGCGCTTCGATCGTGTCGGTTATTGCGACCTCCAGCGGCGCGGCCGCGGCGTATGTGCGCGAGCGGATGGCGAACATTCGCGTGGCGATGGTGCTAGAAATCGCGACCGCTTCCGGGGCGCTGACCGGCGCCTTCATCGCGGGACTGGTCCAGCCGCGATGGCTCTACATCATCTTTGGGCTGATCCTTGGCTACTCGTCGCTGATGATGTTCCGCAGGGGGCACGGGGAAGGCCTCGTCACGCGGCGGGCGCCGTGGGCGGACTTTCTGAAGCTGCACAGCAGCTACTACGACGAAGCGCAGCGACGGAATGTGACGTATCGAGTCGTAAGAACGCGTGTCGGCCTGGGGCTGATGTACGTCGCCGGGGTGGTGAGCGGCCTGTTGGGCATCGGCTCCGGCGCCCTGAAGGTGCCGGCGCTGGATTTGGCGATGCACTTGCCGATCAAAGTTTCGACGGCGACGAGCAACTTGATGATCGGCGTGACGGCCGCGGCCAGCGCCGCGGTTTATTTTCGCCGTGGCGACATCGACCCGTTCGTCGCGGCGCCGGTGGCGATGGGCGTGCTGCTTGGGGCGGTGATCGGCGCCCGGCTGTTGGGGAGGCTGCGCAATTCGACGATTCGCGGCGTGTTCGTCGCCATCCTGGTTTGGATTTCCGTGCAAATGCTGTGGAAAGGAATTCGGGGATGAGCGACGAGCCTGAAAAAAAGGCCGCGCACGAGCAACCGCTGGTACACATGGAACTGCTAGTCAGCAACCTACTGCGCGGCGGCGTGCTGGTGAGCCTGGCGTTCATCGTCGTTGGGACGATTGTGACGTTCGTGAACCATCCGGAGTACGCGAGGTCGAGTGCAGAGCTGCAGCGGCTCACGCAGCCTGGCGCGGCGGTGTACACGTCGATCGGTCAAACCGCCAGCGGAATGCTCGCCATACACGGGCAAGCGATCGTCGCGGCGGGGCTGCTGCTTTTGATCGCCACTCCGGTAATTCGGGTCGGCGTCTCGGCGGTGGCGTTCCTCTGGGAAGGCGATAAGACGTATGCCGCGATTTGCTTCGTGGTGCTGTTCCTGCTGCTGGTCTCGTTCTTCCTTGGTAAGGCTGAATAGGCGGGGAGCGGGTAATTTCACTAGGACGGGATTCAAACTGGAATGGGAACGAGTGGGGCGGTCTCGATCACAATCCATGGGAGTGGGTTTAAGCCGTCGCCATGTTAGCCAACAAAAAACGCCCAGCCAAAATGGCGGGCGTCTTTCGTATAGTCGAGTTAAATTCAGAAGCGGTCGATGTGAACAGCCTTATCGGTGGCGAATGTACGCTGCCAGACCGCACCCAACAAGCGCGAGGCTTAGCATGAGTATTTGACTCGCCTCGGGTACTGCCGAGACCTCAGCGAACACGGTCGTGGTTGCGATTGTCGTGGCGCCAGTGGCGTCGAGGGCCGTGAGGCGAATTTCATATTCGCCGGGCGTATTGGGGTTGTAGGTCATCGTCGAGGGACCGACCGCGTTCCAAAAACTGAACCCCAAGTGGGCCGTGTTCGCGATGACATAGGGCGTCGAGTTCTCGTTCCAGGCGCCGCTGCCGGGATTCGTGAAATAGCCATCGGTGTCGTCCCAGGAATTAAAAGGGCTGGTATCTCCGTCGAAGATGGGAAACGACAATGTCTTAAAGTCCGCGACGCCAACGGTGGGATCGAAATCGACGTCCAATCTCAGCGTGTAGTTCGACGCGGCGGGCGGGGCGCCGGGGCTGAATTGGTAATCGAATGTCCATGAAGGGTTGACATTGTCGCTCGCCAGTCCCGCGCTGACATAGTATTTGTTGCCTACGATCGATAGGGCCTCGCCAGTGTCTCGGGAGCGAGCCTTCAGATAGACCGCCTCGTTGGTGGCGCCGACGGATCCCGTAAAGTTGTCACTCGGAATACCGGCCCCGCTGATGAAGTCGCCATTGGCCTTCGTTGGCATCACGACAGCGGCCTGCAACTGACCGACAAGGGTTAAAACGGCCAGCGCACATCCACAAAGTAATCTCATTGAAAATTTCCCCGACATTGTCAAGTTGCCCACATTGTAATGATGTATTCCGAATATATTAGCTATGCCGGGATAGCCGAGTCAAACCAAATGGGTTCGGAAATCGATTTTCCCAGGGGAAATGCAGAAATGGCGCCTGCGAGCCGGGAAATATGGGGTAACTTGCGGGAGCCGACCCGTCCAAAACTCTGGAAAGCGAGCCTGTCGCAGTATTCCCAGCTATCGCAGGGATAGCAAATTCCCGCCGTTTACGCAACAAGCCGGCAGTCGTCTACAATCGCGCTGAGGCAGGACGCGGGTTCGCAGAGATTGCTTGCGGCGAACCTTGCCAATGAGTTAACTGTCAAAAAAAAGACCCGGAACGCCGAGGCATTCCGGGTCTTCGAGTAATGGTTACGGTTTAGTCCAAAAAGCCGCTGAGTTCCGCGCTGCGGCTGGGTTGCTGCAGTTTGCGGACGGCTTTGGCTTCGATCTGGCGGATGCGCTCGCGGGTCACTTTGAAAATGTGGCCCACTTCCTCGAGCGTGTAGCTGTAACCGTCGCCCAGACCGTAGCGTAGCTTGATGATCTCGCGTTCGCGGTAGCTGAGGGTCTTGAGGACCTTCGAGATCCGGACGCGGAGCATTTCCTGCGCGGCGCCGATGGCCGGGCTCTCGGCGCCGGAGTCGGGCAGCAGGTCGCCGAAGTGGCTGTCCTCGCTGTTGCCGACCGGGCGGTCGAGGCTGATCGGATAGCGGCTCATCGCGAGCACGCGCCGGGCCTCCTCGATCGTGCAGCCGGCCGCCTTGGCGGTCTCCTCGATACTCGGCTCGCGACCGAGACGCTGCAGGAGCTGGCGCGAAACGTTGCGCACGCGGCTCATCGTCTCGACCATGTGGACCGGAATCCGAATCGTGCG
>JAICUM010000180.1 GCA_025935855.1 Pirellulales bacterium
TAACTGGACAAACCGCCGATGTCGATTCCACAATAGTTCACGGCCGACCTCCTTCGTTGAAAGAAACTGACGATGCTTCAACACACTCGTCAGCATCCTATCACGATTGAGGTCGGCTGCTTTCATAGCTTCTCCTGTTCAATTCTTATCTTGATTCGCGTCCATTCGCGAGATTCGCGGCGAAGCTCTTCTTTGGTGTTCAAACGGTGATTTCGTAGCCTTTGCGTTGGGGGCGCTCGAGGAACGTGTTGGCCTGGTCGTCGGCGATGAAATTTTCCTGGTCTGTGTCGTAGATCAGTTTGCGATCTAGGCGTAGTGCGATATTTACCGCGTGGCAGATCGAGATGGCGCGGTGGTGGGACGCGACGTCGGCGATGGGCGTGCGGCGTGATTTCGTGCAGTCGAAGAAGTTCGCCACGTGGCTTTTTGGCGGGTCGATGCCGTACAGCTTGCGGAGATAGTCAGTGGGCAGCGGATTCTTCGAGAGATCTTCCACGGGTTTGCCGGAGAGCTTGCCGCGGTTGACGAAGAATCGGCCGGCATCGCCTTCGAACAGGATGCCATTGTCGAAGCCGAGGTCCGTGGCCCGGTCGCGGATGTCCAGCTGCGTGCCGTCGTCGAGCGTACACTTCACGTTGAAGGTGACGGCCGTGTTGAAGCGGTCGGAGGCAGTGGGCATGCCGTCTTTGAGCGGCACGGGGTGTTCGGCGGCGAGCGGCTCGATGTTGACGCGGCCGAGGCCCTTGCGCGTTTGCTCCAGCGCCCAAACGGCGATGTCCACGTGGTGGGCGCCCCAGTCGGTGAGCTTGCCGCCGGAGTACTCGTACCACCAGCGGAAGTAATTGTGCGTGCGGCCGAGGTGGTGGCCGGCGCCGTAGCCTTTCAGGTCGCCGATGGGGCCCTGGAGGTAATCGGTGAGCGGCGTTTGGCCCTGCCAGAGTTCCCAGTTGAGCGTTTTGGGCGCGGGCGTCGTGGGGAGCGAATCGCACTTGCGGGCCGGGCCGATGGCGCAGGTGATTTGCTTTAGTTTTCCCACGCGGCCGGCTCCGACGAGCGAGACGGCGGTGGCGAACATGTTGTTGAACTCGGTGCGCTGAATGGTGCCGACCTGCACGACGCGCTTGGTTTGCTTCACCGCGTCGATGAACTGCTGCCCCTCGCGAATGGTAAGCGTGAGGGGCTTCTCGCAATACACGTCCTTGCCGGTTTTCATCGCGTCGATGGCGATCTTGGTGTGCCAGTGGTCTGGCGTGGCGATGAAGACGGCGGTGATTTCGGGCCGATCGAGCACACGGCGGTAGTCTTCGTACACGTCCACGTCGAGCGGATAGCCCGCGGCGCGGTGCTCGTCGAAAGCGACCTGCAGGGCACGGCCGGCTTGCAGGGCGTCGACGTCGGCGATGGCGGCGCAGGGGCCTAACTTCATGGCCTGATGGCCGAGGTCTTCGTGAAAGCGAATGCCGCAGCCGATGAAGCCGAGGACGGGTCGTTCGTTGGGCGACTTGGAGTTGCTGTCAGCGCGGACGGCGCCGCCGAGCCAGTAGGAGGCGCCGATGGTGGTGACGCCCAATGCGGAGACGTGGAGAAAGCCGCGGCGCGTTTCGGTCATGGTTGGTCCTTTGGGAGGGATTTTTTTGCCGCGAATCGCGCGAATTTGCGCGAATCAGAAGAAGGGATGAACAGGAGGGAACGGAGAGAACAGAGGGGAGGAAGTCAAAGACGCTATTCTCTGTTATCTCTATTTCCTCCTGTTCGATGTCTTTTGTGTTTGGATTGGCGTTGATTCGTGTGATTCGCGGCGAAAATGATTTGTTCTCGGCGACTTTAGGAGGGGATTTTTTTGCCGCGAATCGCGCGAATGCAATGCGGAAGAACGGGAGCACGCGCTCCCTTACGGCGGACCTCCGGGTCGCAGCTAAACGTCTGATCCGCTTGCATCCGCTGTTCAATGTCTTTGTGTTTGGGTTCGCGGCGAAAATGGTCTTCGCTTGACGCGTTGCTTTAGCGCAGTGGGAAAATGGGGATCTTGTTTTTGTTTTCGTCGATTAATTTGCGGATGGCGTTTTCCTGGTTGGCGAGGGTGCGTTCGGCGCTGGCACGTACCCGGCGGTCGGCGACCCAGTGGGCGAACCAGGGGGCGTCGGTCATGATTTCTTGCGTCAGCTCCAGCGTGACGACGGCGTTGCCGGTGTTGGGGTCGCGGTCGAAGCGGGTTTTCATGTCGTAGTGTTGCAGCCGGCCGGCGGGCGCCGTGGAGTGGACTTCCGAATGGAGGAAGTCGGGCTTGATCTCGACGTGCTGGTCGAGGTCGAGGGGGTGCTCGCCGATGTACGGGTCCTTCGTGCGGACGTGGAGCGTGCCGCGGAGCTCGATGTGCCAGTCGGGGTTGAGCAGCTCGTCGGTCAGCTTGCCGGCGCTGAGCTCGGTGGGCATGAGGTTCTGGCTGACGAACTCGCTGTCGCCGCCCATGGTGACGATTTGCTGCGAGGCGTTGGTGCGGACGAGAATCTTGCGGACGTCGGTGAAGTTCAGGTCGAGCGTGAAGGTGCGATTGGCAGTTTGCGTGGTGGCGTAATGGCGGCCGAAGAGGAGCGAGCCGATGAGCACCAGGACGACGACGCCGAGCACGGCGAAGGCGATGCGGCGCGTGCGGCGGCGCGGGGAGGGCGCGGGGGGCGATGCGTTGGCGGGTTCGGGGAGGCTCGTGGACATGCGGCTTTTAGCAAGGGTGGCACGCCCTTAGGTCTTCCGAAGGGCGTGGTCGTAAGCTGGTAGCAGACCACGCCCATCGAAAGACTCTGGGCGTGCCACCCAAAGAACTTATGCGGGCCTGACCGTTCTAAGGATAGCTAGCAGGCGGGCGGTTGGCGATGTTTTGCTGATTGCCGGAAAGCCGTATAACTGGCGGCCCCCTCGACTGCCCGCAAGCCATGGATGGCGTATGACCGGCTCGTTCAGACATTTCGCCGCGGCCGCTTTGTGCTGGCTGCTTGCTTCGCCGTTCTGCTCGGCGCAGGCTCCGATCGACCTCAACGTGCTGCGCCAGGCGGCGGCGCCGAGCCCGGCGCCAGCGGCGAGTCGGGCGGCAACGGAGCCGGTCGCGACGAAAGCTCAGGAAATCGAGGCGAAGGCCGTCGAAACGGACGGGGACGACAGCGAGAAGCAAGCCGGACCAAAGCGCGACGAGCCAGCGCCGGAAGTCGCGCGGGCCGAACTTGAGCAGCGGATGAAGGCGCTGGAGTCGGCCGGCCTGTCGGCGGACAACAAGCAGAAGTCGTCGGCGCTGTTGAAGCAGGCCATCGACGCGCTGGACGGCGCGGTTGCGCAAGTTAAGTCGGGAAGCGACTACCAGAAGGAACTCGACGCGCTCGCCAGCGAGCTGGAGACCTATAAGACGCGATTGGCGGCGCCGCTCCGTCCGTACGAAGAAGTGGAGGGCGAATCGCCGGCCCAAATCCTGGAGCGGGCCAAGAAGGCGGAAGACTCGGTCGTTCATTGCAAGGAAGAGCTGACCAAGATCAAGGCGGAGCCGAAGCGGCGCTCGCAGCGGCTGGCGGAAATTCCGGGCCAACTGGCCGAGGCGCAGCTCAAGCTGAAACAGGCGACCGATCAGCTCGCGGCGATGGGCGCTGAGGATAAGGGGAATGCGCTGGAATCGGCGCGCCGCGCGGCGATCGAGCAAACGAAGAATCTGCAGCGGGCGACGATCGACGCGTTGCAACTGGAACAGAAGCTCTACCAGCAGGGCGGCGACCTGTTGAAGGTGAAGGAGGACTATTACGCGCGTTATGTGCCGCACAAGGAAAAGCGGCTGGCGCAGCTGCGCGAAATCATCAACCGGATGAACAAGCAGAAGGAGGACGAGGCGCAGCAGAAGGCCCAGCAAGCCGCCGAGAAGGCGGCCGAGACGAAGGAAGTCGTGCGGCCGAAGGTGATCACCGACCTGGCGACTGAAACGAAGGACCTAGCCGACCGGCGGGTGAAGGTACTGACCGACGTGACGACGCTCACGCAGCTTCGCGACACCACGAAGAACAACCTGGAGGCGGTGCGCAACGAATTCAAAAGCGCGCGGGAACAGTGCGGGCTCGACGACCGGTCAAGCTTCAGCGGTCGGAAACTTCGGGATCAGCAAGCGACGCTGCCGAACCTTTGGTCGTTGCGGCGACAGAATGCGCGACATGAAGCGGAGGCGTCGGAGGTGTTGTCGCGCATTTACGATTTGCGCGACAAGCGATCGAGCCTGGCCAACGAGGACGAAGCCGCAGCCGAGCTGCAGGCAAAGGCGGGCGGCCTGAGCCCTGGCGACGCGGCCGAAATGCGTCAATTACTCACGGCCAAAAAGGAGACGCTCGATGCGTTGATCAAGGACTACGACAATTACTCGAGCCTGCTGGCCGACCTATCCGCCAACGAGCAGTTTCTGATCAAGGAGACGAGCGACTATTCGGAGTTTATCGCGGCGCGGGTGTTGTGGATCCGCAGTTGCCGGCCATTGCATCGCTGCACGCTGCGCCCGTTCCTCGGAGCGCTGGCATGGACGTTTGATCCCAAGAACTGGCGGGACGTGGGCGCCAGCCTGGCGGACGCGGCGGTGAATCAGCCCGTGCCTGTGATTCCGCTTGGCTTGTTGCTCGTCGCGATGCTGGCGGTGCAGCGGCCAGCGCGTAACCGGTTGCGGGAATTCGGCGCCGAGGCCAAAAAGCGAAGCTGCACGCAGATGCGGCCGACGATTCACGCGTTTTGGCTGACGGCGCTGGTGTCGATGCCGTGGCCGACGCTGTTGGCGTTTGTCGGCTGGACGCTGGACAACAGCGAGTCGGAGTTTGTGCGGTCGCTGAGCATTTCGCTGCGGTTCGCAGCGATGTGCCTGCTGCTGTTGGAGTTTTCGCGGAACCTGTGCCGGCGGGGCGGCCTGGCGGAGGCGCACTTCGATTGGCCCGAGGCGTACCTGAGTTACTTGCGGCGGCGGCTGCGGTGGTTCACGGTGATGGGGTTGCCGCTGCTTGTGTGGCTCGTGGGGCTGGAAGTGCAAACCTTCGAGCAGTGGTTCAGCGCGACGTGGGGGCGGGTATGTTTTATCGCGCTGATGCTGCTGCTGTCGATCAAGTTCGAGCGGCTGCTCTTGGCGAAGAAGAGCCCCTATCGGCAGCTGATGCTGGTGAAGGGGCGGGGCTGGCTCGCGCCGCTGCAGAAGACTTGGCGGCCCGCGCTGGCGGCGCTGCCCGCCGCGCTGGCGGTGCTGGCCGGGGTTGGGTTTTACTACACGGCGCAGCAGGCGGCGCTGCGAATCTTGGAGACGGCGGCGCTGGTGCTGGCGGTGATGACGCTCGGCGGACTGACGCGGCGGTGGCTGTTGGTGAATCGCCGGCGGCTGGCGCGTGAGCAGGCGAAGGCGCGGCGGGCGCAACTGGCGGCCAGCGGCGAGGGCGATCCGACGGGACTGAACGCCGCGGAGTTGGCCGACGACGCGATCGACCTGGCGGCGGTGAGCGAGCAGACGCAGCGGCTGGTGCGCACCGTGTTCGGCCTGGCGACGACCGTGGGCACGGTGCTGATCTGGACGGCGATCATTCCGGCGCTAGCTTATGGGGCCAAGAACAAGCTGCCGTTCGCAACGACGCTCACGTGGGCCGACTTGTTGGTGTGCGCGCTGATTCTGGCGGTGACGTACGTCTCGGTGCGCGGCCTGCCGGCTTTGCTTGAGCTGGTGGTGCTGCAACATTTGCCGCTGGATGGCGGGTCGCGGTACGCGATCACCAGCGTGACGCGCTATGTGTTCATGACGATCGGCCTGGTGGCGGCGTTCAACTCGATGGGCTGCTCGTGGGCGCAGGTGCAGTGGCTCGTGGCGGCGATGAGCGTCGGCTTGGGTTTTGGCTTGCAGGAGATCTTCGCGAACTTCGTTTCCGGCATCATTCTGCTGTTCGAGCGGCCGATCCGCGTGGGCGACGTGGTGACGCTGGGCGACAAGACGGGCGTCGTGAATCGCATTCGCATGCGGGCGACGACGATCGTCGATTGGGATCGGAAAGAATATGTCGTGCCGAACAAGGACCTGGTTACCGAGCGGCTCTTGAACTGGACGCTCAGCGATCAAATGAATCGGATCGAGATTGCCACGACGGTGCTGCAAGGTTCGGACACGGAGCTGGCGTGCTCGCTGCTGTTGGAAGCCGCGCATGAGCAGCCGCACGTGCTGAGCGAACCGGCGGCGAGCGCGGTGTTTGAAGGGTTTTCGGATCAAGGGCTGAAGCTGGCGCTGCGCTGCTTCCTGCCGACGCTGGAGCACCGCGGCACGACGATTCACCAGTTGTATACGGCGATCGACCGGAAGTTCCGCGCGGCGGGGATCGAGATTCCTTCGCCGCCGAAGGAGATGCGCGTGCGATTGACGCGCGACGCGGCGAACATGGCGTTTAGCTCACACAGCGCCGCGAAAACTGGCAAGCAGAACGCTGCTTGATGGGAAGGTTGGAATGTTTGAACAGAAGGTCGCAAAGTTCGCAAAGGAAGGCAAAGAAGAGAAAGATAGGAAGAAGAGGGACTGCCGATTGAATTGCCGGGCCTTTGAGTAATCCAGAAATCATCATCAGTTCCTTTACTCTGATTCTTCTTCTTTCCTCCCTTTGCGTCCTCTGCGATCTTCTGTTACTGGTCTTTGGCGCCGCTCTCGTCGACTCCTCGTAAGATCATTCTTGAGACGCCGTCGACGAGGCGAATTTCGTGGAAGTTCATGATTAGTCCAATGGGAATGTCTAACAGCTTCATGTAGCTTAGAAGCTGAGCCTTACTGATGGGATGGACTTCTTGTACGGCTTTGACTTCGACCATCAGACAGCCTTCCACAAGCAGGTCGAAACGCAGCTCCTCGACAAACACTTCACCTTTGTAGTTGATCTCGACTTCTTGTTGGCGCTCGACTGAGAAGCCGCGTAGTTCGAGCTCGCGGCGTAGGCATTTTTCGTAAATGCTTTCCAGCAGGCCTGGGCCGAGGATGCGGTGGACTTCGACGCCAGCGCCGATGACCTCTCGGCTGAGTTCTTGGGCTTGGGCGTACTTGGGCTGCATAGGTGTCTCCTAAGAATGGGAACAGAAGGCCGCGAAGGACGCAAAGGGAAGAAGAGGGTGCTAATTGGCAGGCGGGCTGGTAGAGTATAGCCGGCTTGAATTGGCGATGGGTTTTGTAAGGGGGGAGCTATGAAGCGGCGGGATTTTTTGCAGGCGTCTCTTCCGGCGGGCGTGGCGGGAATGTGTTTGGTAGGTGACGCGGCGCTCGCGGATTCGCCGGCGCCGACGGGGGAGGGGCGCGAGTGCTATGAGTGGCGCACGTACAAGCTCAGCGATAAGTCGAAGCAGCAGCGCGTGCATGACTATTTGAAGAACGCGGCGCTGCCGGCGTGGGGGCGGCTTGGTCTTGGGCCGGTGGGCGTGTTCACCGAGATTGGCGAGAACACGGGGCCTTCGATTCACGTGCTGCTCGTGTACCCGACGGCGCTGACAGTGACGACGGCGCGCGAAGCGATGGAGCGAGATCCGGAATATCAAAAGGCGGCGGCTGAGTATCTCGCGGCGAAGAAAGAGGATCCGGCCTTCGAGCGGATCGAAAGCTGGCTGCTCTTGGCGTTTCGCGGTGCGCCGAAGATCACGCCGCCCACGGGCAAGCCGCGCGCGTTTGAGCTGCGCACCTATCAAAACCACGGCGAAGATCGCGCTCGGGCGAAGATCGAGATGTTCAACGACGGCGAGATGACCATCTTCCCGGAGTGCGGCTTTCAGAACGTGTTCTTCGGCGAGGCGCTCGTTGGCTCCGGCTTGCCGTGCCTGAAGTACATGCTCGCGACGCCGGATTTGGACGCGAACAAAGCGGCGTGGGGAAAATTCATCGTCCACCCGAAGTTCGTGAAGATGAAAAACGATCCGAAGTACGCCGAGACCGAACCGAATATCGTGAAGCTGTATCTGCAGCCGGCGGAGTACTCGCAGGTGTAGGCGCTCGTGTTGGATCGCGAGCTAAGCGAACGAATCAGTTCACTTCGATCCAAACGATCTCGACGTTTGGCAGCACCGCTTCGAGCATTGCCCGATCCTTGCGCGTGGCGAGCGGGGAACCGCTTTCGAGCGGGGCGCCGCGAACGCTGGCGTCGACGATGATTTGCCGCAGGGAGGGATGGCGGCGCAGCGCGGCGATGAGCGTGTCGGGCTCGCCTTCGGCGGCGAGGGCGGCGTGGCCGAGGATTTGCCGAGCTAACACCTGCATCGAACGCAGTTCAGTGAGCTCGCCTAGGCGCGGCGCTAGATCGGACAATCGAGTGCAGTCTTCGCACCAGAGGTGATCGACGCGTCGGAAGTGGGTGGGCCAGACGTGCGCCGCGGGCTTCCAGCGGCATTCGTGTACTAGGAAGAAGCCATCGGAATGAAGCACCTCGTTGTCGTGGCGCTCCGCGGCGGCGAACGAGTCGTAGCGCCAGCGTAGAAATCCTGCCGCAAGCGCGACGAGCGCGAGGAGGGCCAGCAGCGTTCGCAGTCGGAATCTCATCGATTGGCAAGCATTGTGCGTGCTGCTCGGCCAGGCAAGATAGGGCCGTTTAGGCAAATTGGCGGCGGAAGTTTTTCGCAAAGTTCGCGCGGCGCGGGTCGGCAAGTCGCCGGGATGGCATCAGTTTTCCGCAACCCTCAAGCGTAAAATGGTTTACGCGCCTTCATCGTTTCTTCACCTGCCAGCACTCGTTCGTCCACAGTCGCCACAAGCCATTGTGTGCTAGCAACTTAAGAAAACCGCAAA
>JAICUM010000058.1 GCA_025935855.1 Pirellulales bacterium
AGCTCCGCCATCGTGCCGTGGAAACCATCTGGGAACCACGAGCCGACGAGGTTCGGCCGGAAGTCGCCGCCGTCGCGGGTGAGCTCCACCGTTTGCCGGTTCACGCTTGGCCCGAAGCTGCGCAGAGTGCCGTGGCTGCCGCCGATGTACGCCTCGTCCCACGGTCCGTGCTGCGCATGGCCGTCGAAGATCAAAGTCGCTTGAGCCCGCGGATACTCGATGGCCGCCTGCCCCATGAGCGCCGGCACGATGTCCTGCGTCGGCGAGACTGACGTCGAAGCGAACACACGCAGCGGCCGCTGCTTGCCCATGATGGTCGAGAGGAAATCGAACCAGTGGATCGCGAAATCATACAGAATGAGGTGGTACACCTTCTCGAAGATCGTGCCGCGGACCCAGCCATGGTCCCAGTGGACGCCGCAGTGTACCGAGGCCACTTCGCCGATCAGCTCGGCATGCACCGCCTCGCGCATATAGCTGAAGTGGGGCGCCCAGCGGGCGTTCTGGTTCACCGCCAGCAGCACGCCATGCTGCTCGGCCAGATCGCACAGCTTTTCGCCTTCGTCTAGATCGAGGATGAACGGCTTCTGGCTGAGCACGTGCTTCTTCGCCGCCAGGCAGTCGGCGATGATCGGCCCGCGCACCTCGGGGTGCGTCGTCACGTCCACGACTTCGATTTCGTCCAGACGCAGCAGGTCGTGGTAATCCTCGAAAACGCGCGCCTCCGGATAGTACTCCTCGCGACGCTTTTCGGCAGCCTCGCGAACCACGTCGCACATCGCCGTCACGCGGTACCCGGCGTCGGCGTAGGCTCGCAGGTGGTGCTTGGTGATGCCGCCGCAGCCGATCAGCCCAATTTCTGGCTTATAGTGTCGCGGGTCACGCGGCCCGTACTGCAGCGACGGGAGCGAAAAACTGGGAAGCGGCTCGGAAGGTTTGCGGGGCGTGGGCATCTCAATCAAACGCTTTCATCCAAACATGCAACAGTCAAGGGCTGCGGTGCGAAGGTATCAAGCCGCTCGCCGCGTCACTAGGGGAGGGCGTCTCCGCTTGTAAAACCTCGCCCGCCGGGTAAGTTGACAGAATACCGCACCCCTCGCGGGACAACGAAGACCGACTTAAGCACGCGGCGCCGCCCCTGCCGAGCTCGGACGGCATCCGCTATCATCCACATATGGCCAAAAAAGCTGCTGATTCCGAAAAACGAATCCTCCTGGTCGACGACGACGCCGAGATCATCGAGTCGCTGCGCCTCGCCCTGGAGGCCCAGAACTACCAAGTCATCATCGCCCGCGACGGCAACCAGGGCCTCGCCCTGATCGAACGCGAGAATCCCGACCTGATCATCCTCGACATGATGATGCCCAAACGGAGCGGTTTTCTCGTGCTTGAGCGGCTGAAGCGGCTCGGCGAGAAGAAGCACCGCATCATCATGATCACGGCCAACGAGGGCAACCGCCATAAGGCGTACGCCGAAATGCTCGGCGTGGACGACTACATCCGCAAGCCCTTTCCGATGGACCGCCTGGTGCAGAGCGTCCAGCGGCTGTTGGGCTGATGGCCGTGTGGCGCCGCTGCTGGCCAAGGTGGCTGCTGAGAATTGTGGCGATTGCTCTGATCGTCTCCGGCGGTCTCGCTTCGCCACTTGTCGCGGAGCCGCCGTCTGATGGAGCGGCTGCTAAAGGCGACGATCCGACTCCGGTCATCCCCGTCGGCTTGGACGCCTACCGCCAGTGGAACCGCTGGCCCTACCAGCGGATCGGCGCCCGCGCGTACATGCGTAGCACCTACGACCGCCGGGGCGGCAACGAGGGCGCCGACGCCTCGCACTTTCTCTACCAAGAGCGCGAAAATTTTAACGTCGCTCTCGATGTGGAGGGCGCCGGCGTTTTGTACTTCGTGCGCACCAACCACTGGCACGGCAGCCCCTGGCATTACGAGCTCGACGGCGTTGATACCATCGTCCAGGAAAGCACCACCGCCGATCCCACGAAGAAGCTGCCCGACTCGGTGTTCATTCCCACCGAGCCATTCCCCAACCCGTTGACGTGGACGTACTCGGTCACGAAGGGCGCCGACTTGATGTGGGTGCCGATGCCGTTTGAGCGGCGCCTGCGCCTGGCGTACTCGCGAACGCACTACGGCACGGGGTATTACATTTACCACCAGTTCGTGCCGGGCGCGAACCTTTCGCAGCCCATCCGAACCTGGCAGCCAACGGCGCCCGATGCTGATGTGCTCGCGCTGCTACGCACCGCTGGCGGGGACATTGCTCCAAAGGCTGACGGACAAACGCCATCGGCCAGGGGCGTCAAAGAAGAATCCGGCGAACTGGATCTGCCAGCGCACGGTGCCGTCGCGTTTGGCGCCTACGCCGGCGAGGCGGCCATGTTTCGCGCCATCAAAATTTCGGTGGCGCGAAAGGACGCGATTCGCTTGGGCCGCGCTCGCCTGCGAGTAACGGGGGACGATCACCCGGAGCCGTCGATCGACGCGCCGCTCGCCCTGTTTTTCGGCGCCGGCACGCTGGAGAATCGCGACGATAAAGAGTTCCTGGTGAAGGCGCTGCCGGTCACGATTCGCTTCACCGCCGATCGCGTCGAGCTCGCGTGCTACTTCCCCATGCCAGCGTTTCACGCGGCGCGATTCGAGCTCGTGTCACAGGACGAGCACGACATTCCCAGCGTGCATTGGTCAATTCGACGAGAGCCCTTCACCGGCCCGAAGAATCACGTCGGTTACTTTCATGCGACATATCGCGACCACGGCCCCAATCCCACCAAGGGTCAGGACCTGACCTTTCTCGATACGCGCGGCGTCGAACACAGCGACCATTGGTCGGGCAGCTTTATCGGCACGTCGTTTATCTTCAGCGACCGCGCCGACCTCACGACGCTCGAGGGCGATCCGAGGTTCTTTTTCGACGACAGCCAAACGCCGCAAGGCCAGGGCACGGGTACCGAAGAATGGGGCGGCGGCGGCGACTATTGGGGCGGCCTGAACATGACGCTGCCGCTGGTCGGGCACCCCGTCGGCGTCCGCCAGGCGAAGGACGCGAAGAACCCGGAGCAGCTTATCGAATCCGCGTATCGCTTCCTCCTCGCCGATTTGATGCCGTTCGGCGACCGGGCTGTCATCCGCTTCGAGCACGGCGGCGAGAACCAATCGACCGAGCACTACGAGTCCGTGACTTACTGGTACGGCCTGCCAGGTGCGTCACTGGTGCTCACCGATGAGCTAGACGTCGGCGACCATGCGAGCGAACGGACACACCATTACGGCTCGTCGGAGAGCGAACGCTACGACCTAACGTCCCGCTACGAATGGGGTGTCGATCATCTGTCCGACGGCGCTGAGGTCTATCCCGCGCACGCCGAAACATTTCGCAAAACGACCAGCGGCTCTGAATTCGAACTACAGCTACGGCCCGACAATGAAGGCGTGCTCGTTCGCCGCACGCTGGACTACGGCTTCGCGAACCAGCGGGCGAAGGTGTACGTGTCCGTCGCAAACGACGGCGAACGGCAATGGAAGCCGGCCGGCGTTTGGTACACCGCGGGCTCGAACACCTGCTACTACTCGAACCCCGACCCGAAACACGGCGGCGAGCTTGGCCGCTCGAACCCGGTGGTCGAAACGTCCAACCGTCGCTTCCGCGACGACGAATTCCTGCTGCCGCGAGAGCTGACGCGCGGACGTTCTCGCATCGCCGTGAGGATCGAGTTCACCCCGGTCGACCGGCCGCTTCTGCCAGACCGCGAAGTCGGCGAACAGGCCTGGACCGAGGGACGCTACAAAGCCTACTGCTGGAAGCTCCCGGATTAAGTTCCGGTTCCCTCCCCTTGATGGGGAGGGCTAGGGAGTGGTGACAAACCCATACTTGAGCTTACCCAACGGCACTCATCACTCCAGCGAAATAGTCCGCGCCAGCGGCTGCAGCACCGAGTCGATCACGTAATTATCGACCACGTCCCGGCATACATCCCAGAGCCGGTCCAGCATGCCGGCATACGTCTGATTCGCCGCCAGGCTGCCATACTGCCGGGCCGTCACATACACGCTCAGTTGCTCTTCCTGGAACTCGTTCGTGCGAATCTGGTAGGCGTTCGTGCGGGCTTCGATGTTGAACCGGCATTGAATACGGCACTCATCGTCCAGCGCGAACGTGAGCGACGGCTCATTGTTGATGATCGTCGCCCCCGGAATCCCCGCCATCCGCTCCAGCGCCGGGCACACGCCCAGCGCCTCGGTGATGAGCTGGTTATGATTCCCCCGATAGGTGAAGTCGAAGCCCATCAAGAGGTCGAGCGCCTCGCAATCCAGCGGGCTCATCGAGAGCGCATACGGCGCCAGTTCCAGCGCCAGCCGATGCTGCCCGATCGCGTCATCGACCGTGGGCGGGTTCACATGCCCTGAGCAAATACGCCGCGGCTCGATCGAGCACCAGCGGTACGTTCCGCGGTCCTTGTCCTCTTCCAGAATAAAGTCGTTCTTGTCGCGCGAGTAGAAGTTCCGCATCTGCGGATACTGCTTCTGCATTTGCTCGAAGTAGTGCAGCACCGTTTCGCGGCTGCTAGGCAGCTCCATCTCGGTGCTGAGATTCATGTTGATGTAGAAGTCGTCGGCAAGCGAGCTGTATGGGTTCATCGCTGAGAAGTCGTCTTGTGTGTTCCGTTTGAGCAAGCGCGGAAGCGTCCGATTGTACGCGCTTGGCGCCTGAGGTAAGTATAGGTCCCCGCTAAAAAACGTGTCAAAGCTTCGAGCAGGCCAAGGGGTCGGGAGTCGTTTGCTACCGGGGGAATTGCACTGAATGAAACGCTACGGTCGCAAAAGACTCCCGACCCCGTCAAGCCGCAAGCAACACGCCCGGTGCGAGCGAAAAACCGGCTCATTTTTTGCCCTGAGTCGTCGCCATTCCCAAGTCTTGGTAAGCTGAAAGGATTGCCAGCGCGGCGTGCGGCTGGCAAGGGTGGTTACTGGACTAAGGAACATGGACATGGCTGTTGCATGCGTGGAAACTTCGCCCGTCATCAAGTCAGAGCAGAGCGCACTGGGCGCGATCGCCGTGGCCGTCGCCGGCGGTAAGGTCGCGGCCGTAGTGTTTGGACATCCGTCGGAAGCGGCGGCGCGGAAGGCGATTTCCAAGCGTTCGGCAATAGCCCCGTCCGAAAGTGCAGCCGACGAATCTGCGGATGAAGCGCTCGCCGACGAAGTGCTCGAACGCTTGCAGGGATACGCCGCGGGCGAAGCAGTCGAGCTGAACGACATCCCCGTGTCCGTCGGTCACCTCTCGCCCTTCCAGCGCCGTGTCGTGACGGCGTGCCGGGCGATTCGACCCGGCCAGCGCCGCACGTACGGCGAGCTCGCCGCCGCCGCGGGCAGCCCCGGCGCCGCGCGAGCCGTGGGACAGGTGATGGCCAGCAATCGCGTGCCGCTCATCGTCCCGTGCCATCGCGTCGTCGCCTCCGGCGGCGGGCTGGGCGGCTTCTCAGCGCCGCAAGGCCTGGCGATGAAACGCCGGCTGCTGGCGATGGAAGCGGCCAGCGATTCCTAAGCGACGACCTCAGCCGCCACCGACGAGAGCTCATCGAAACTTATCATTTCTTCAGGCCACTGCATTTGATGAACAAGCAGATAAAGCGCACACTGCTGATCGTGCCGTTGCTCTTGATTGCCGGCGAGCGCGTCAGCGCGTTGAATGTCACCATCGACTACCGCTACGACGTCAACGGTTTTTTTGATCCTGGAACCGTCAATGGTGCTGCCGCTCGCGCTACGGTGAATGCCGCCGCCCAGTTCTTCTCGAACCTTATCAACGACACGCTCAGCGCGATTCCGCAGCCAAGCGGCGGAAATGTCTGGCGGCAGGTATTTACCAATCCTGCTACTGGCCAGTCTTATTCGGTCAGCTCGGCGTCAAGCGCCGCGTCCGATGCGATGGTTGCCCATGGCAGTCAGCCGGCCGATGAATATCGTGATATTTCGATCTCCAGCAATCAGTTCCTGATTTACGTTGGAGGCGGTAGTCTGAGCAGCGCGGGATTGGGAGGCGGCGGAGGCTTTGGTTCGTTTGGTACGCCGACGTTCAACGATCAGATCGCTCACCGCGGAAAGCCAACCACGGAGTACTCAAACTGGGGCGGATCAGTCGCGTTCGACAACGACGGCAGCACCACATGGCAATATGACTTTACGCAGCCAGTAGGCCCCGGAAAGGTGGATCTTTATTCCACAGCGCTGCACGAAATCGGACACACGCTGGGGTTGAGTCCCGATCTTACGCAAGCCGGGGCCTCGCCGGTGTGGAGTAATCTGCAGGCAGGCGCAGAGTTTCGGGGTCCGCAGACACTCGCCGCCTGGAAGGCGGATGACCCTGCAGCACCCGCTGCGGCGACCGGCGTGCCGACGGTCAGCAGCACTAACACGCACTGGAAAGACAACGCCGTGCACTCGAAAGTGATCGGCACGAATCAATTGCAAGAAGCCGCCATGGATCCAGTAATCTTTACGGGCACGCGAAAGCTTTTCACCAATGTGGATGGCAAAGCGCTCGTGGACATCGGCTGGACGATCCCCAACTCAATGTTCGATGCTCCCGCGCCGATAGTGGCTGATTTCAACGGCGACGGCACGGTGAACGGCCCCGACCTGGCGCTGTGGAGAACGTCCTTCGGCGTGAATGCCAACGCCAACGCCGACGGCGATTCCGACTCCGACGGCAACGATTTCCTCATCTGGCAGCGCCGCCTAGGAATCGCCGCCACCGTTCCCGCCGCGACGACCGTCCCCGAACCTTCAGCCGTCGTCTTGGCGGCGGTGGCGGTGGGTTGCGTATGCCGTAGGTGTCGCAACTAGAGCTTGGAAATCCTCGCTGTCGCTACGAGATTAGCCCGGCTGTCCAGCTCGCGATGTCCTTTTGTATTGAGTTCGGCGCCCATTGTTTTAAGGCCTGAAGGGCCGCGCTATGAAAGCCCAGGGCGCAGCCCTGGGTCCGTATGTTCGACTAACAACCGATAGCCCTGTAAGGGCGCGCTAGCCATTGCACTGACAAGCGCGCCCTTTCAGGGCTACGGATTGTTCAACCGGAGCATACCTAGGGCTGCGCCCTGGGCTGTCATAGCGCGGCCTTACTTGCCTAAAAAAACGACCGCGATTTCCAATTGAGTTCGTAGTGCGCCTAAACAAGTGTAGGCCTCTCGCTCCGCGAGAGGCTCCAACTCGCTCCAGCAAGTTGGCTACACTTGGCTATGCCGCTTCGAGCGGTCGCATCTTTGCCGCCTGGCGCACCCACGCCGCGACTTGCCGCGACGACGGCGCCTTCGCGTTCTTGAGAACGCCGCGCCCTTCCGCCGAGCGGCAGAACGCCCGCACTTTCTTCGCAAGCTCCGTAGCGCTCGCGCCGGCGATCTGCTCGGCTTCCTTGTAGCCGCAGGCCACGAGCAGCCGCGCGCCGCGGCTCCGCAAGCCCGGAATGCGGCACATAAGCCGCGCTTCGCATTGCCAGCGCGTGATTCGCTCGGCGGCGATCCGCGGCTCGCTAAGGTCCTCGGAAGCAGATTCGGGATTGGCATTGAGCAGGTCGGCCACGGTGCGCACGCCTATCTGTGTCAACCGTTCGGCAGAGGTTGTGCCGATCGACGGCGCCTTTTCCACCGCGTCGTGCATGCTCAAGTGAAACTCGAGCGGTTGGCGCTTCAGCGACCGTTTCCTCGCGGGCTTGGCGGCAGCCGGCTTCGCGCGTTTCGAGGTCGCCGCTGGCTGGTGCAGCATCGGCTTCTGCGGTGGTTCAACCGGCGCCATGCGCTCCTTGAACGCTTGCCAGCGCTCGCGCTGCTGGCGGGCCAGCTTCTGCAGATCAACGAGCGACTCTCGGCTAAAGCGCGATTGAATCGCCGCGAATTGCCGGCCGCGCGGCGTACCGATGAATTGCCGGATCGAATCGGCCAGCAGCCGCACATCGATCGTGTACAAAGCGTCCGGCGAAACGATTTCGTTCGCCGCCAGCACCTGGGCGTCATTCAGCGACACGCCGGGCACGAAGCACATCAGGCTCATGTGCCCTTGCCACAGGCGAACGACGTTCACGGTGACGCGCGGCCGCTTGAGCCTGCCGGCCATGTCGGCGGCGTCGGCCAAGAGCAAATCTTCGACCGTGTGAACGCCAAGGCGGGCGAACACGGCGGCCGTATCGTTCCCAAGCACCGGGAAGTCGGCCATGCCGGCTTGCAGGGCAAGAAAATACACGTCGCGCTCGTCGCGGGTTTCCTGCCACTGGCCGGCGACGCGCAGCTGCGGCTTGAGTTCGCCGACCGTTTCACGAACCAATCGCACGGTCGCGGGAAATGGCGCCAGTGCAGGGGAGGGCGTGATCGGCGCCGGAACAATCGCGGGCGCTTGCCGCAAATCATCGAGAGGATGAATCGCCACGTTCAGCGATTCAAACCGCACCGCGGCGTCGCGGTTCTCGGTAAACACGATCACTTGCCAGCCTTGGCGGGCGAATTCCGCGAGCACGCCAGCCATCGCCGCGGCGCTCGCCGGCTCCTGCCGCAGGAAGGGTTCATCCACCAGCAACGGTAGATCGATGCCGCGACTGGCAAACGACGAGACCAGCGCGAGCGTCAAGGCGAGATACGCCTGATCGTTCTCCGCCGGCGTCAATTCGGTGATCGACCGGGCGCGGCCATCGCGATCCATAACGACGGCGCCCTGTCCGTCACGATCCATGCGAATCTGCACCAGCCGGCCATCGGTCAGTTGGGCCAGCACGTCGGAAGCCTTCCATGGCGTGCGGTGTGAAATGCCGGTGGTGACGGCGGCAACGCTGGCCGGCGTGTTGAGCGCCTTGTTGATCTCCGCTTCCAGCCGCGCCAATTCACGCTTCAAGCCTTCGAGCGTCAAATGGCCGCCCACTTGCGCTCGATCGCGCTGCAGCCGCTCCCACCGGGCGTGCAGCGATTCGATCTCCTGCTGCAGCGCATCGCTGGCGGCGCGCAGATGATCGCGCTGCCGCTCCAGTTGCCCGCGCTCCATCCGCTTGCCGTCTTCGCGCTGCCCGCGATTCGACGCGGCCAGTACCATCGCATCGCCGTGCCGCACGAACTCAGCATGTCCCTGGCAATGGCAGTGATCGGCGGCCGGCGCCTGCGGCAACAGCACCGCCGGCCGCTGCGCGAGCTGCGTTTCGTAAACGATCGACTGCCGCCGCTGGAGCAAATGTTCAAGCTGCTCACTCAGATCGGTCTGCGCCCGTGCCAATTGCCGCGCCTCCGCCTGGAGTTGCACCCGGCGCACCGAGCGCTCCTGCTCAGTCACCTGGCCGCACAGCGTGTAAAGCTGCTGCCGCAACATTTGAGCGACCGGCGACAGCCGCGCGTGCGAATTGCAGCCCACGCAGCGGCCCGGTTCATGCGAGCGGGCCAATTGCGAAACCTCGGCGTCCAAGTCGTCGAGCAATCGCTCGAGCACCGACACGGTGGCCCGCTGATCAGCGAGACACGCCGCGCTGTCCGCCGTGCCATCCGGATGAACTTCCGCCAGTTCCCGCCGCACGGCCGCGTCCCGGCTCTGCAAATCGCTAAGCGTTTGCCGGCAGCGTCCGATTTCGGCGTCCAGTCGCTCCAGCGCCTCGCGCTGCTTCTCGGCATCGGCCGGCAACGTGCGGCGAACGGTCGATTCCAGCGAGAACAGCCGCAGCGTCGCGTCGATTTCCGCGAGCTTCGCCTCGGCCGCGCGAAGCTTCAGCAGCAGGTCGTCAGCCTGCCGGCGACGGTTGGCGATTCCCGCTTCCAGCTCCTTGATCTCGGTCTCGACGGCGCCGCTTTCCTGCCGGCGCGACTGCATGAATTGTTCGATCTGCCGAACGACGTCGTCGCGGCGTCGCACGAGCTCCTCAATGCGATGCTGGTCGACCGGCCGGGCCGGCGGCGTCGAGTGAACGGCGCACACACGCTCTGCCGCGTCTTCCTTGCCAGCGGGGTGCAGGGCGACGGCGAACTCACGCGCAAAGTCGCCTTGTAAGAGCGCCCCGGGCTGTGGTGCTCGTGTGAAATCGACCGCATACAGCTCCGCCAAGAGCCGCGGCGTGAGATTGAACAGCAGCGAGCGAATTGTGCGGCTATCTACCGCCGGCCCGCCCGCCGAGGCAATCGATAGCCGGCCGAACGCCGAACCGTCGCGATGCCGCCGCAACAGATACTTGCCTTGCTGGCTCTCGACTTCGATCGAACCGTCGGAGAGCGGACTGCTCCCGTCTTGATCCAGCCTGCCGGCATTCGCCTTGCCATACAGCAGTTGAGCCGCCAGTTGCGCGACGGCGGTCTTGCCGGCGCTCGGCGTTCCAAAGACCGCGTTGAGCTCCGGCGAAATTCGATCGAGCAGGAGATCCGGCCGAACGGCGTTGCCGGCCAAGCGAAGCTGCGTAACTCTCATCCCAGGCATCCTTGCGTGCGGGAATGCACCATCGCTACATAGCCCGGCCATCCTGGCCGGAGTCTTCAATTAGGCGCGATGGTAGCAGCGAGCAGAGTACCCGATGAAGCCCACCCGAACAACGCGAGAAATGGAAGCGCGATCGAGTGCCGACTGCTGGCTTGCCAGCGTCGTGTAGAAAACTGGACGCTAGCGCGTGCCGGCTGATTTCATCAGCCGCGGGGCGCCAGCCCCCGGTTCTGAAAAATGAATCCCAGTTAGGCTTGCCAGCTTCGCGGATCGGTCCGCGTGATGATCTCGCTGATCCCCGTTTGGTTGAACCCCTTAAAGCCGTCGTTCCGCTCCAGGATCTCCAGGTGTGAACCCAGTGCGCCTTCACGGCGGAATTGATCCGCTTGCTGCGGCGTGATGAACCCGCCCGCCAGCGCTGCCTCGATCCGCCCCGGCTCGACCCGCCACATTTCGCCCTTGGTGAAGGCCTGCTTCAGGTGCGGCCAATCGGTGAACGGCGCCATGCTCTCGACGCCCAGGGCCGCTAGCTGCGGCCGCACCGCGTCGAAGTCGAACTGGCATTCGAGGTGATGCATGCCCGCTTGCAAAAACGCCTCGCCGTGCAGCTTGCACCAGAGGCCGACGGTGCCCAGCTTTTCCTGCGGCGGCAGTTCGCCATGAGCGAAGTCGCCCGCCACTTCCTCCGGCGTGAGATCGACGTCCGCGAAGATGACGATGCCCGCCTCAGGCTGCTCGATCACCTGGGCGCCCCAGCCGGCTTCGCGACCGGCATAAAACCGCTCCCGGCACTGGAAGCCCATTTGCTCTAGAATTGCGATCAGCCGGGCAAAGCTCTGCCGGCTGTTGCGATACGTGTGATGGTCGTGGTTCGCCCAACCCAGGCCCAGCGCCTGCTGCCGTTTGTATTGAACCTGAGCGGCCTTGTTGCGGCTCATCCAATACTCACGCTCGCCGGCGAAGAACAAATCGCACGCCCAGTCGCGACCCAAATCGGCGGCCGCCGCTTCAAACAACTTCGCCGCTAGGTTGAAGCCTTCTGCGTCCTTGTCGCAATCTCGCCGGCGCGTCGCGAATGCCTGTCGATGCTTCGCCGCCGAGGCAATTTGCCGGGCCTGATTCTTCGGCCGCTCCAGCGACATCCAGCCGTGCCGCTCGATGGCGTGCAGTTGCATCTCATGCTCGCCGACGATCCACGCCTCGCGTAGCTGCGACCCCGGCTCGCCGGACACCTTCATTTCGCCAAGCCACGATTCATTTGCCGCGCGAAAGTCATCGACCGAATCGACCTTCACGAACAGCGACGAGATCTCGCCCTGCGGCGCCAGATTAATAACCGGAAAGATTCCGGACGGATGCCGATAACCGCGCTCCCGCTGGCTGTTCGGATCGACTTCGTACCCCGCGTCGAGCAGCTCCCGCTCCAGCCCCGGCTCGCCGGCCACGCCGAGGTACGCCACCCAATCGACCAGCCGCGTCCCCGTGTCGTCGTGCATCCGGCGCCCCAGCGTCGCAATGTGCGGATTGCTCCGAATGCACCGCTGAAGCAGCCGGCCGACAAGCTCCGCGGCCTGCGGCTCCGGTTGCCAGTCGAAATCTGTCCGAACATCCTGAAGTTGGGAGGACATGGGCGACTCCCCCTCCCTTGAAGGGAGGGGCTAAGGGAGGGATGGCTTGACCACGATCGCGGTAGGTATCAGCGACTGAGTCAATCCATCAATTCTACCGCACGCCCTTGTTATGGAGACAGCGCGCATTTGCGTTTTTGTCCCTTGTTCCGGCGCACGGAAAGCCGCCGCGGCTTTGAGACGCCGCGAGATTGCGATATCGTGCCAGATAGAAGCGCGCCCGCTGGACACACCCGCGGCGCGTTCGTGACGAGGTTTAATTTCATGCATCGAGTTCTGCTCTTAGGCGCCGGCAAAATCGGCCGGATGATTGCACGCTTTCTGGTGGACAGCGGCGACTATGACGTCGTCGTGGGCGACGCCGACCCGGCCGCGCTCGATCGCATCGCCAGTCGCATCGGCGTGAAGACCGTGCGCGTCAACGTCGAGTCGGCGGCGGAGCTCGCCGCCGCGCTCCGCGATCGCGAGACGGTGCTATCAGCGCTCAGCTTCTACCACAACCCGCGTGTCGCCGAAGCCGCTCTCGCCGCCGGCGTCAATTACTTCGACCTCACCGAAGACGTCGAAACCACTCGCCGGGTGCGCGAAATCTCCGAACACGCCAAGCCCGGCCAAATCTTCATGCCGCAATGCGGCCTGGCGCCGGGCTTCATTTCGATCGTCGCCAACCACCTCACCCGCCGCGTCGAAACGCTCGACGCTGTGCGCATGCGCGTCGGCGCGTTGCCGCAGTTCCCCACCGGCGCCCTTAAGTACAACCTCACCTGGAGCACCGACGGCCTCATCAACGAGTACTGCAACCCGTGCGACGCCATCCACGAAGGCCGCCGAATGGAAGTGCTGCCGCTGGAAGGCTACGAACAGTTCTCCCTCGACGGCGTCCGCTATGAAGCCTTCAACACCAGCGGCGGACTCGGCACGCTGTGCGAATCGCTCGAAGGCAAAGTCCGCGAACTGAACTACAAAACCGTCCGCTACACCGGCCACTGCAACCAGGTGCTGCTCCTGGTAAACGAGCTGCGGCTGAGCCAGCGACGCGATCTGCTCAAGGACATCTTGGAGAACGCCGTCCCGATCACCTTTCAGGATGTCGTCGTCACGTTCTGCACCGTGACCGGCCAACGCAACGGCCAGTTGGTCCAATACACCGACGCCCGTAAGATTTACCACCAGCACATCGGCGGCGAAAACTGGAGCGCCATCCAAATCACCACCGCCGCCGGCATCTGCGCGGTGCTCGACATGCACGTCACCGGGCGGCTGCCATCGCGCGGATTCGTCCGGCAGGAGCAAGTGGACTTCGATGAGTTTCTCGCGAACCGCTTCGGCCGGTACTATGAATCACACATCGCCACGCGGTTCACGAGTGCGGCCGTCGCCGCGGACGCCGCCACGCGCGATACCATCAGTCCGGAAGTCGATCGGGAGCCATCGGTATGAACGCTAGTGTGCAGGAGGCCCTCAACAAACTCGGCGTGACGACGCCCGTGTCCGCCGTCGCCATCGGCGACCGGTGGCAAGCCGGCCGCGGCGACAAGCTCATCGCGCGCTCGCCCATCGACGGCAGCACGCTCGCCGAATTCGCCGGCGCCGACAGCTCGCAAGCTGAAGCCGCGATCGACGCCGCGTCCGAGGCCTTCGTAACGTGGCGAACCGTTCCCGCTCCCGTCCGCGGCCAGTTCGTTCGCGCCTTTGGCGAAAAACTCCGCGAGCACAAATCCGACCTCGCCACCATCGTCTCCTGGGAAGCCGGCAAGATCACGCAGGAAGCCCTCGGCGAAGTCCAGGAGATGATCGACATCTGCGAATTCGCCGTAGGCCTTAGCCGGCAGCTCTACGGCAAAACCATCGCCAGCGAACGCCCCGGCCACCGCCTCATGGAGCAGTGGCACCCGCTCGGCCCGGTCGGCGTCATCACCGCGTTCAATTTCCCCGTGGCCGTCTGGGCGTGGAACGCGGCCATCGCCTGGGTCTGCGGCGATCCAGTAATTTGG
>JAICUM010000544.1 GCA_025935855.1 Pirellulales bacterium
AATACTCTTGAGATAGCCAGTGACGCGGGCGCGGATATCCACAGATTCGGTCGCCCGCGTCGCACCGGTGAATTCAAGCTGCCGAATGATGTCGTGCTGGATGGGTTGTGCGACCGTCACCGTCGGAGGCGGCGGTTGGACATACTCGTTCGCCTTGCGGCAGCCGCCGATCATGACGGCCATCGCCGCGGCGAGTGCAAGGAATCTGGTTCGCCTGTTCGTAGACAACCTATGCACGTCTGGAGCTCTCTTCTGTCGCGTGGTTCCGGCCCCGCGCAAACGTCAGCGGTCATTTAACCGCCAATGCTTGGCCAATGCTGGTGAAACTGCACGCTTATTGCTGGCATTGTAGACTGGACGGACCCGTCCGTCCATCGTATTATAAATCTACTTTAAGGACATAAGACCAAGCAAATTTCGGCCAGGTTTTGTCCCAGGAGTCCGGCTCCGATTTGCGCTTGCCGATCTGCTCGTCACGTTATATTGAATCGATAGACCCGACGATTGCCATGGAAGTTCACCCCGCCACTGCCGAACGCTCCGAAAGCACGGCCCATGCCGAGCGGTCGCGCGAGATCCTCGACGCGGCGGTGCAACATTTTGCCGCAGGGGGCTACTCGCAGACTGACGTGCAGGTCATCGCCGATGGCGTCGGCGTGGGCAAAGGCACCGTCTACCGCCACTTTGGCAACAAGGAAGGCCTCTTCCTGGCGGCCGTCAAGCACGCCCGCGATCAACTTGTTTCGGCCGTGGACGCGGTGAAGGAGACGCAGGCCGATCCGCTCGATCAACTCCGCGCCTGCATGACGGCCATCTTGCGCTTCTTCGATTCACATCCCGAGATCGTCGAGCTCCTGATCGAGGAACGGGCCCTGTTCCGCAATCGACGGCCGTCATTGTTCTTCGAGCACGACGAGCAGCGAATGGCCGAATGGGCCGATCGCCTGCGGCGAATGATCGAATCCGGCGACGTGCGCGGGCTTCCCGTCTCTGAGATTCAGGACACGATTTCGCGGTTCGTCTTCGGCGCCATGTTCTTCAATTACTTTGAAGGCAAGCGCGAGCCGCTGGCCGACAAGTCGAACGCAATGTTCGACGTGTTCTTCAACGGCCTACTCGCGAAGAAAAGCGAGCACTCGTAGCGGCGGCTTTTAGCCGCCGATTGAGTGCCGGGACGCCTTTTAATCAGGGCGGCTAGAAGCCACCGCTACGATGGCTTACCGGCTGTACTTTTCGCGTAGCCGCCGCGCCGCCGCCACTTCGTTCTTGAGCTTGGTGTAAACCTCGTCGATGCTTACGACCGCCGCGGATCCCGGCGCGAAGCCGCAGTCTGGATTCAGCGTGATGCGCACCGGGGCCAGGTGCTTCAGTGCCAATTCAACGCGCTGGTAGATCGCGTCCGCCGAGTCGATGCAACCCGGCTGGCAGCTCACGCAGCCGAGGCCGATTTCAAAGTCCTCGCGCAACTGGCGGAACACCTCCATGTCGCCAGCGCCCGGCGCCGTGAACTCCATCGTCAGGTGATGCACCTTCAGCCGGTTGAGCTGCTCGATGATCGCCTCATAGCCGCCCTGGTGCTGAAGCTCCCCGCGGCCGCGCGCGCCGGCACGCCGGCACAAATGCACGGCCAGGTGTACGCCGTCGATGCCGCTGACCACCTGGTTTGTCATCTCGACCGCGAAGTCCGCTGCCCGGTCTGCGTCCTCGTACTGCTTGCGGACTTCCGGATCGACAAACAAGCACAAGTGTGGATCGTCGATCTGCACGACTGCCGCCCCTTGCTCGCGGAGCAGCTCCAGTTCCCGCCGCAGAATCGGCACGCATGCTTCGACGAACGATTCACGCGTCGGATACGCCTTACTCGACCGCTCGCGATCCCACATCCGCTCGCCCAGGAGCGCCGGCGCCGGCAGCGTGGCCTTGATTTGCCGGGTGGTGATCGTATTGAGAAACTCCGCCTCCTTGGCGATAAATCCCGGCTGCTTCGGCGAGAGCTTATCGACCACGATCGTCCACGGCCGGCCATCCGCCGGGTTGCGGCTGAGCTCGAACCCGTGGGCCAGCTCCGCGATGACGCCGATATACGATTTCCGCCACCACTCGCCGTCGGTTATGACGTCCAGCCCCGCACATTCCTGCAGGGCGACGACCGAGCGAATCGCCGCCTCCATCAACCGCCGATAGTCCCGCGGCGAGACCTCGAAGTCGTCCGAGATCAAATCCTTCACATAGTCCGGCCGCGGCATCGACCCGACGACCGACGTTGGAAACAAAAGCTTTGTCATAGCGCCATACAGGTGGAGCACTAATAACCACTAATATTCGCTAATACCTTCGCTCAAATTCATTAGCGATGATTAGCGTATATTAGTGTTCCCCTTTTTTCTTTTTGCCTTTCGCCCAGTTCGCCCGCGCGTAGTCGAAATCCTGCTGCGTATCCACTTCGATGTACCCGCCGTGCGTATCGACGTGCGCCAGCCGCTCGCCGGCTTCCACCATCTCCTGCAATAATTGAATCAAATAGGCCTTCTCAAAGGTTCGCCCGTCGCGGAACACTTCGCCGTTGTACGCCGCGCGGCAGCGGTGGTAGTGCTCGCGCAGCCGCTGGGCGCCGGCCGACGTGAATTTCGCGATGCCCGTAAATTCGCCGTAAGCCTCCGCCTCGGGAATCTTGCGATCGATCCGCGTTACCACGCCATCGCAAACCGTTATCTTTTCCGCATCGTCCGAAGGGTGCTCCGTCCGCTCGCCGTACCGATGCAGCCAATTCGTATCGACTGATAGCGTAATGTCCTCGCGGCTCGCGAGCAGCTCTTCGATGACCGACGGCCGAAACAGAATATCCGAGTAGCTGCAGATGAACGGCTCGTCCATGAGATCCTCGGCATAGAACAGCGACGCGAGGATATTGTTCTGCTCCCAGCGCTCGTTGTGCCGGAACGTAAATTCCGGAAACGCCTCGCGGACTTTGCCGATCTGATATCCGCCGATGAATGCAATCTCGTGTACGCCGTTGGCACGAAACGCCTCGACCGCCCAGTCCACGAGCCGCCGCCCGCCGACCTCCGCAAAACACTTCGGCGCATCGGCCGTCGTCGGCATCAGCCGAATCCCGCGCCCGGCGCCGATGATGATGGCTCGCATGGAGTGCCTTTATGCTCGATGATGCAGTGAGCGATTATCTTAGGTGAAAGCTGCTGGAAGATAAACGCCCGGCTTCTAGGCCGGCCCGCCCAGCAGCGTTGTAACGCGGAATGGGATGGCGTGGGCTTCCGCCAGCCGCGCAAGCGGCGACACTGCTCCCTCAATCCCACAAATACCGCTCGTCATATTCCACTTCATGCTTATCAAGAAGTGATATCAACTC
>JAICUM010000670.1 GCA_025935855.1 Pirellulales bacterium
ACGGCCGCGGTGAACTGGACTTCCGAGAGGCCGACGTAGTCATTCGAGCCGCCGTGGTTTGAAAGGATGTTGAACCGCACGAGGCGGGCAGTTTGCAGGATCGCGTCGTTCGTGACCTGCGAAAGATCGAGATCGAAGCCGCCGTTATTCGACTGGCCGTTGGCTTGGGCGAACGTGAAGTTGAAGCTGGCGTTGTCGAGGTGCACCAGGTCGGCGACGTTCGTGGTGTTGGAGATGAGAATTTCAACGTTGCCGGCGCCGCGATCGGTATTGGACGGCTCGTTGTAGTTCCAGATGTGCATGCCGGTGAGCGCGTAATTCTGTCCAAGATCGAACGTGATGTAGGCGGGCAATAGATCAGCGGGCGAACCGTAGACGCCGTCGCCGTTGGTTTGCCACATGGCGCCGTTGGGATTGTTGTCGTGCGTGCCGCCGGAAAGGCCGCTGCCGTCGATCGTGTGGCTGGCGGCGCGGTCGAATGCGGTGAGCTGCGTCGAGTAATCCTTGATTGCGACGCCGGTGACGACGTCGGCGCTGGACGTGGCGGCGAGTAGGGTTAACGTCGCGGCAACGCAGGCCGACGCGAATTTCGGGAATCTCATGGGCGCGAGACCTTTAGATCGATGGGAGAAGCTGCATTCTGGACGAACGGCGAGACTCCGGCAATCCGAATGTGAAGGCAGGCCAGCGCCAATCAGTAAATCAAAGATGGTGTGCCATGCCCACGTCTGCGTGGGCATGTAGAGCTCGGAATCCGCATGGCCACGTCGGAGGACCTCCGTGGCCATGGCACTCCAATTTGCAAAACTGATTGGCCCTGGCAGGGCAGGCCGCGCCTATGCCAGCAATTGCGGTTCGACGCGGGCGCCTTCGACGCCGGTGAGCCGCTGGTCGAGCCCGCGGTAGGGGAACGTGAATCGTTCGTGGTCGAGGCCCAGGGCGTGCAGGATCGTGGCGTTCAGGTCGTTGATGTGGACGCCGTCGCGGAGGATGTTGTACGAGTAATCGTCCGTTTCGCCGTGCTCGTAGCCGGCCTTCATCCCGCCGCCGGCGAGCCAGGTGGTAAAGCAGCGGCCGTGGTGGTCGCGGCCGTGGTCGGTGGGCGTGAGGGCGCCTTGCGAGTAAATCGTGCGTCCGAATTCGCCGCCCCAGATGACCAGCGTGTCGTCCAGCATGCCGCGTTCCTTGAGATCGGCCACGAGGCCGGCGCTAGCCGGGTCGGTGTCGCGGCACTGCTCGCGGATGTCGCGCGGCAGGTGGAAGTGCTGGTCCCAGTCGCGGTGGAAAAGCTGGATGAAGCGCACGCCGCGCTCGGCCAGCCGGCGGGCGAGCAGGCAATTGGCGGCGTAGGCGCCGGGCTTTCGGGCCGCCTCGCCATAGAGCTGGAACGTGTGCTCGGGCTCGTCGGAGAGATCCATGAGCTCGGGGACGGAGGTTTGCATGCGGTACGCCATTTCGTATTGGCGGATGCGAGTTTCGGTTTCCGGGTCGTGCATCTGCTCGTACTGCAGCTCGTTCAGCGCGGCGAGCGAATCGAGCATGCTGCGGCGGCGCGGCTGATTCACGCCGGGCGGATTGTTCAGATACAGCACGGGGTCTTTGCCGGCGCGGAAGCGAACGCCCTGATGGCTCGACGGCAGAAATCCGCTGCCCCACAGGCGGGCGAACAACGGCTGCATGGCGGGGCGATTGGCCTTCGAGATCATCACTACGTAGGCGGGCAGATTCTGCGTGTCGCACCCCAGGCCGTAGCTGAGCCAGGCCCCCATGCTCGGTTTGCCCAGCTGCTGCGTGCCGGTGTTGATGTACGTGATCGCTGGGTCGTGGTTGATGGCCTCGGTATGCATCGTTTTGACGATGGTGAGGTTGTCGACGACCTTGGCGGTGTGCGGCAAAAGCTCGCTGACCCAGGTGCCGACTTCGCCGTGTTTGGCGAACTGAACCATCGGCGCGACGACGGGAAAGCTCGACTGGCCGCTGGTCATGCCGGTGATGCGCTGGCCCATGCGCACGGAGCCAGGGAGTTCCGTGCCGTGCAGTTGGCGGACCTTGGGATGATAGTCGAAGAGGTCGATGTGCGAGGGGCCGCCGGATTGGAAGAGGTAGATGACGCGCTTCGCGCGCGGCGGGAAGTGGGGCAGCTCAGGCAGGCCGCGATTCGGTTTGGCGCGGTCGATGGCGGCGAGGGCTGGGGAGGCGGCGCCGCTGAGCGCGGCGAAAGCGGCGGCGCCGAGGCAGCCGGCCGTGCGGCCGAGTAGGAACCGCCGGGTGAGCTGGAGTTGGGCGCGTTCAACGAGTGGGTTCATCATTTGAGTGGTGGGGAGGGCGAGGCTCCTGCCGAGCCGTTGCCGCGTGTACCAGCTTCCGGCTCGGCTGGAGCCTCGCCCTCCCATTTCACGTTAATCTACCGGCATACGGCTTC
>JAICUM010000583.1 GCA_025935855.1 Pirellulales bacterium
CGCCAAGGCGATAAACACCGAGACGCAAAAGCCGCCAACCAACAGCGCAACCAGCCGTTCTAACTGGCCGTAGATGCCGCTGCGCAACAGCATCGCCGTGGCGAGGACAATCAGCACGGCCCAGATGCGGGCGCCGGTGAGCGCGTCGCCGCCGATCGGCGCCACGGCCTGCATGAGGCCGGCCAGCCCGCCGACGATCCCCACGGCCGGCAATAGCGAAATCGTGTACGCCGCCATGTACGCCAGCGGCAACCACGAGACGCCGCGTAGCCGCGGGCCGGGGCAGTCGCTCAGCGCCTCGATCGTCGGCCGGCGATACACCAGGCAGTAACGGCCGATTTCCAGTTGCAGAAAGAACTTAATGAAGCACGAGAGAATCACCGCCCAGAGCAGCGCGAAGCCGAAGTTCGCGGCCTGCACGGGCGTGTTGATCACCTCGCCGCTGCCGATGACCGAACCCGCAACGACGATGCCGGGACCGATGAGCGTGAGCAGGCCCGCGAGCCCGCTGAAGCGGCGTTGCGTGCGTTCGGCAATGGCATCATTATCAGACATGTCGCCGTTTCAAATGTGTGCCATGCCCACGGCGGTCCGCCGACGTGGGCATGTCTCTTTACAGTTCTCCATGCCCACGCGGACGTGGGCATGGCACACCTGCGAGCTACTCAATACTTTTGGCCATTTTAAGCAGATCATTGATCAGGCGTTCCAGTTCCGCGCGGTCAATGCGTTGCTCCGGATTCGGCGGCTGGCGACTGGCGCCGAGTTTGAAGCCGCGCAGTTCAACAGCCGCACGAATTCCTTCGGGAAAATCGGCGCCGTACACGATGCGATCGAACAGCTCGATGAGCTTCAGCTGCAGCGGCCGGGCTTTCTGATACTGGCCGCTGGTCGTCAGATCAAAAATCTTGCGCGTCGCCTCCGGCACGATGCCGCTGGTGGCATGTGTGCCGCCCGAGCAGCCCATCAGCAGCATCGGCACGAGCACCGCTTCCCAACCCGCCAGAAACGCGAAGTCCGGCCGGTGCGGCTGGACCGCGGCCATCATCCGCAGCATTTGAGCGACGTCGCCGGAGGAATCTTTCATGCCGATGATGCGCGGCAACTCAGCCAGCCGCTGCAACGTGGGCACGTCGATCGGGCTGGCGAACATCGGGATGTTGTACAGCGTTACGTCGATCGGCGAATTGAGGGCAATTTCACGAAAGTAGGCCAGCACCGCGCCGGGGCTTAGCCGGTAGTAGAACGGCGAGACGATCGCCACCGCGCGGGCGCCGTACTGCTTGTACGCTTCGCAGGCCCGCAGCGTCTCGCGCACGTTGGCCTCGGCGGCGCCGGCCAGCACCGGCACGCGGCCGCGCGTTTGGTCGCAAATAATCTGGACGATCCGCCGCCGTTCTTCCGGCGTGAACCGCGTGAACTCGCCCGTCGAGCCGTTGGGATACAGGCCGTGAACGCCATGGTCGATGAGCCAATCGACGTAGCGGCGAAGCTCCGCCTCGTTGATGTCGCCGCGCTCGTCCAGCGGCGTCATGTTCGGCGTGAAGATGCCGGCGAGTTTCTGGGCGGGCGGCTGATCGGGCATGGGCGGGCGTCCTTCGAGCGAGCGGCTGCGTTAGGGTAGCTAGCGCTTCTACCAAGCGGCGGGCGGATTCGCAATTGGGCGCCTTGGGCGCCCGCTTCGCAAATTTGCAAGATTCCCAGTTAATGGCCGCTCGCCGCTGCGGTTCTCTCCTCAGGGACGATCCACGATCTGATCCACCGGAGAACGAAATCATGCTGCGAGATCAACTACGAAACGGCATTACGCACGTTGGCCTGGCACTGCGAGACCCGGAGGCGTTTGCCCGCTACTGGAACGACGGACAGAAGCTTTATGCGTGGCCGGTGTGGCTGGCGCTGCTGGCGACGGCCGTCGTCGGCACGACCACCTACGGCATGACGATGGGCCTGTTGGGCGGCGCCGGCGACATCTTTTACAAGGGCTTCATCTGCACGCTCTCCGCCGGGCTGGCGTGGGCCATTCCGCTGCCGGCACTTTACATCTTGAACAGCCTGTCCGGCTCGCGGTTGCGAGCGAGCAGCACGCTCTTGGCGGCGCTGGTCACGGTGAGTTGGGGCGGGCTGGCGATGCTCGCGTCGATCCCCATCAACTGGTTCTTCACGGCGACGATTCCGCACGCCGGGTTCGTGCTGTTGGTGAATCTGATCGTCTTCGCAGGCGTCGGCGTTTCGATGATGGACGTTTTCCGCCGAGTGATGGCGCGGCTGGAGCCGAAGCGCGACATCGCTCCCGTGTGGTGGCTGGTGCTGGTCGGAGCGCTGGGCTCCGAGCTGTTCTATTTCTTCGGCTTGTTCCACTTCGCGCAAGTGTAGCCGTCTCGCTCCGCGAGACGAAGCCTCTCGCTCCAGCGAGAGACCTACACTTGGCAAACCAACTCACGCCAATCGAAAGGCTTTGATATGAACGCTTCACCTTGTTCGCTGGGGATCGACGACTACACGCTGGCTGGACCGGCCGAGATTGTTGAGTTCTGTCAGGCTCAACTGGAGCCGCCGATTGATCCTGAGAACATCACCACGCTTGGCCTGATCGAGCTGATCCTGAAGGACCAGCCGCGGCTGCTCGGCATGCTGCGTAGCGAACCGGCCTCCCTGCGTTCGCTGCCGCGCCTGCTCGCGATTTCGCTCGCCGGCTTCGTGCTGTTCGGCGTGGCGATGTCGATCGTGCTCACCGCCACCAATCGCTGGCCGTCGCTCGCGCCGCTGGCTGATTGGGTTCAGGCGCCACGGTCCTCGCCGGTCGTGTTCAAAACCATCCAATCGCACGTCGGCCGGTTGGCGCCGTGGATTAATGGCGAGGCATTGGTGCTGACCCTCGCTTACGCGTTCGGGCTGGTGGCCGCCAGCGGCGTGTGCCTGCCGAGCCTGTACTTCTACGGCCTGCTCGCCGGCGTGCGGATGAGCATGCTCGACGTGGTGGTGCACGCGGTGAAAAGCAAAGCGGTGGCCGCAGTGGCGCTGGTGGGCATTCTGCCGATTTACGTGGCGGCGGCGATGGGCGTGATCATTTTCGACGGCGGCCCGCGCGTGGCGAACC
>JAICUM010000398.1 GCA_025935855.1 Pirellulales bacterium
AAGTAGTTGTTGATGATCGAGTAGTAGCTGCGATGGTCGCCGCCATCGACGGTGCGATGCCGCCAGTTGTAGATCACGTTGTCGGCGAAGGTGAAATCGTAAATCATGCCGACGCTTGGATTGCGGCCGGTGTTACACGCCCACAGGTTGTGATGAAACGTGCTGTTGTACCCGCCGATGGTGCTGCCGAAGGCGTGCTCGTAGGTGTCGAGAGCTTCGCTGAAGATCGAGTTCTGAATCGTGATGTTGACCGTCGGCAGCTTGAGCGCCTTCGGACCGCCCGGCGGCTGGTACATGTGCCGGTACATCGACATGTCCTCGTCCAGGCCCCAACTGGCCGAGACGTGGTCGATCATGACGTTGCCGACCGGATTGCCGCCGATCGAGTCATTGCGGTCGCCGACCCAGGTGGCGCCGCGGCGAAAACGCATGTGGCGAACCACCACGTCGTGCGTCTGCAGCTCGACCGTGTCGCCGGCGATGCACACGCCGTCGCCCGGGGCGCTAGAGCCGTCGATGGTGATGTAGGGGGCGCGAATGATGATCCGCTCCTTGAGCTTGATGATGCCCGCGACGTTGAAGACGACGAGGCGCGGCCCGCCGGCTTCGCACGCTTCGCGAAAACTGCCCGGGCCGTCGTCGTTGAGATTCTTGATGACGAACACCTTGCCGCGGCGCCCGCCGAAGCTGTACATGCCGCCGCCCTGCGCGCCGGGGAACGCGGGGATCTCCGCTTGCGGCAGGTCCTCCGGCTTCGCCGCCGAGGGACTATACGGCTTGCCTTTCGCTTCCCACGCTTTGACGGCCGGGAGGGCCTTTTGCCAGGCTTCGTCGGATCGCTTGAGCGTGGCTTCGAGCCGCCGCTGCGATTCCGCCGCAACGTCCGGCGGGATCTTCGGATACGCGGCGTAAGCCGAAGCCGCGAGCAGCGCCGCGGAGGTAAGGAACAGCAATCGCGTGTTGGACTGAGACATGGAAGATTCTCTGCGATGAAGCGCGGCCATGCCCACGCGGACATGGGCATGGCACGCCAATCCGAAGGTTACTTTTTTTGGTGTTTCGCTTGCCAGTCTTGCTCGGCTTGCTTCAGGTTGTAGCCCTGCGAAGAAAGGTAGTTGTTGATCCGGCCCTTGAACTTGTCGAACCAGGCATGCTTCTTCTCCGAAGATCCGGCGTCCATGGCGTACTCGCGGGCTTCGAGCAAATTGGCGAGCACGACGGCCTTCTGTTCCGCGGTCAGCTCCGGCAGCAACTCCAAATAACGCCGGTAAGTAATCGGAACGACGCCATACGTGATGCCGTTCTTGACCGCATCGACCTGCTCCGGCGAGAGCTCGGCGCCGAGCCGTGCGACGAACGCACGATGGATCGTGAAGAGTTCAAAATCGGTCTCTTGGGCAATGGCGGCGCGGATGCTGCGATGCTCCGCGTCGGACGCCGAATCTTTGGAAGTGGACTTCTGTCGACCCTCGAATTCCGCCTGGCGTCTGCTCAAGGCGACATACTGCTGGGCGATGAGATCGCGGACGCGGCTTCGACGAGCGTCGTCGTCGATCTTGAGCGGCGCCAGGATCTTGTCCGCTCGTGCGGTAACGACTTTCAAGTACGCCGCGTCGGAGGCCTCTTCGGCCTGAACTGCACTGGCCGTAATCAACACGGTGACCAGGAACAGCGATTGGACCAGGAGTTCCGCCCGGCGACTGTCATTGGAGCGTGCAAGCATGTGTCAACCTATTGTGGCGTCAACTTCAATTCGAGCGTAGGCGCCGCGGCGTCCGCGCTCAAGGCGGTGGAGTTGCAATTGGTTTCTCTCAAAACGCAAGCATGCTCCAGGAAGCATTCGATTTGTGCGTCGAATCACACATCGAGGCTATTTCGGAAGTTTGACCGTCACTCGCGCGAGGGCAGGCGTTCGCGCCAATTCCGCGCCGTTCACCCACACGGAAAAGCCCGCGCCGCGGCGGTAGCGGCGGCCGTCGCGGTCCCAGACGAGCGTGAGCGTTTGGCCGTGATAAGGCACGCCATCCACGCAGAACCAGTCCCACGCGTCGTTGGGCAGCAGCGGAGCAATCACCAGCTGCTCGCCGGGCGCGGGGACGATTCCAACCAGGCCGCTGATCACCAGGTCGCAGAACGTCGAATGGTTGTAGTAGCGGCTGCGCTCGGCCTTCGCGGGGGCGATGAGCCACTTGCCGGTGGTCTCGTCCTGGTACTCGCCGATGTAGGGTTTGCCGTCCAGCTCCTGGGCGCGAGCGTAGGTCAAGAGTTGCTCAAAATAGTCTCGGCGCGTGACGTATGGCTGAGCGGGACCGCGCAAGACATTGGCGAGTCCGTCGAGCGTTTGGCTCGTGGCAAAGGGCCACACGGCGCCGTCCCATTCGCAGCGGCCTGTGCCGTGAGTGCGGAAGGCAGGGTGACGTCGCTCGGCGGTCGTCAGGCCGAACGGGGCCCAGAAGCCCCGCGGGTCTTTGATTTGCCGCCACGCTTCGGCTTGCTCTGGCTCGGCGAGATTGAACGTCCAGGGAAGAAAGCCGATTGCTTCGCGGACGTCGGCGAGCTTGCCGGATTCCAAGCGAGTCTTGAAGAACTTGGCGTCGGCATCCCAAAGCTCACGGCAGATGCTCGTGCGAAGCCGCTGGAATTTCTCGCGGAACTCCGCGGCGAGTTCGGCGCGATGGGCCAACTCGGCGATGGCGGAAATCGCGCGAGCGTTGGCGGCCATGTAGCAGTTGATCGTCGGGCGGACGTTCTTGGCTTCGCGGCCGCCGCTGATCGACTCCTCCATGCCGTCGGCGACGTCGTGCTGCCAGAAGAGACCGTCCGGGCGCTGCCGGTCGTGCTCCCAGGCGCGATAGTCGGCCACAAAGTCATTGAGCAGCTCGATGAGCAGCGAGGCGTCGCCAGTCACGAGATAGCGCTGGTAAAGCGCGGACTCGGCCCAACTGCTGAACTGGTGAAAGTGCTCGGCGCGGCCGCCGGCTTTGCCCGAGCGGAACCAGAAGCGGGCGTACTCGTCCAACCAACGCTGGTCGCGGAGCCATCGGCCCTCGGCCAGGTGATGGCCGAAGGCGCACGAGATGGTGTTGTAGGGTCCGGCGTGGCTGACCGGCTGGAGAAACTCGGTCATGACGACGCCGGCGGGCGTCTCGCGGAAGTGCTTCCTGAAGGTCCACCAGCGGAAGTAATAGATCTCCTCGACGCGCGCCGAGGGGCAGTCGAAGAGCGGCGCCTGATCGACAATCCAGTTCCACGCGGCAGCATTCGGAACGAGGGTGACGACCGTCTCCGGCTCCATCGCGTTGAAGCGCTCAGCGTAATGAGCATAGTCAGCCGGGTTGAGTACGCAATGACATGGTTGCGCGTTGTCGATCGGCGTCTGCGACGTGGCAATCGTTGGCGCCGTCAGCACGACGAGCAGCGGGCAGCAGCGAAAAAGGCCGCGCACGGGCTTCATGGCACGATGCGCACGCCAATGCGGCGAGTAAGCGAGGCGCCGCGGCCGTCGCTGGCCTTCATCGTGAACGCCGCTAATCTGTTGGCATCCTTTGCGGGCGTGAAGCGGGCCGTCACGCCGTCGGGCCGCAGTTCAACGGCGCCTCCCTCAGCCGACCCGACTTCGAAATGGCGATCGTCGTTAAACGCTCGGCAAAATGTAGCGAGGTTCACGTCGAGATTGGCGCCGGCCCGGCAATCGAAGTGCGGCTGGGCCATCCAATTGAGATACTCTTCGAGATTCGTGTAGCCATCGTGGTCGGCGTCGGCGTTCGACTCCGAGGAATCGCCGGTGGGCGAGCTTGGATTGGACCCGTGGGCTTGCTCCCACCAATTCGGCATGCCGTCGTGGTCGCTGTCCCAAATGTCCGGCCGTCGCTCTTCGGGGTAGTTTTCCCAACCGCCGACATCTTTTTCCGAATCCGGTAAGCCCGGCAGTCCGGTGCGGCTGCCTTTGTAGTGCGTCTCGCCGCGGAGTGTTTCCGCGATGACGCGAGCGTCGTGTTCGTCGAGGGCCGGCTGGTTGCAGCCGACGTCCGAAAGAACAAGCGCATAGGCCTGACCGGCCGACTGCGTATTAACGTGCGGTTCAAAAGACGGCTGCTTCGAGATGAAGTTGCCGTACGGCTCTGGCTCGGTCACGCCGGCGAGCGGCTGGTCGGCCGAGTAATGGCCTTCCAGCACGTTGCCTTCGACGAAGTACACCTGCGGGCCGAAGGCGGCGACGTTCTTGCGTTCGGGATTGAGGAGCTTCAGGTAGTTCGTGGCGGGGCCGGGTTTGTAGTAGTTGTTGACGAACTGAACCTTCGCGGCGCCGCCGTCGGTGGTGCGGTGCTTCCAGTTGTAAACGACGTTGTTGCGGAGATCGAGCCAGCCGGTGTGCCGGCCCGCGGCGTCGAGCCCGCCGGCGAGACTCCAGTTCCGGCCGGCGCAATGGGCGAGCAGATTGTGATGGAAGCTGCCAATCTGGCCGCCGATGCTGGCCGCGTACCCATGCTGCGTGCCGGGCGGATATTTTTTGTGCCCGGCGTCGTTGAGGGCTTCGGAGATGAGCGTGTGCTGCAGCGTGATGTTGTGTGCGGCGCGCGAGCTGAAGGCTTCGTCGATGGACCAGCTAATGGAGCAGTGATCGATGATCGAGTGATCGCTGCCGGCCATGCCCATGCCGTCGAGCGTGATGCCGGCAATCGCTCCGGGCCGAACGCGAACGTGGCGGACG
>JAICUM010000152.1 GCA_025935855.1 Pirellulales bacterium
CAGCATCCAGATGCGCCGCGGCAGTCGGTGCTGTACCTGTATCCCGACAATGTTGCGGAGTACCACCAAGAGCTTCGCCGCCGCGGCATGGACATTCCCGACCTCGAAGTCACCTTCTACCGCATGACCGAATTTCGCCTCGACGACCCCGACGGCAACCGGCTGTGGATCGGTCAAATGCTTCGGTAATAGGTGAATGCTCTCAATTATCTAACTGCAGGCGTCAGATAGATTCCTTACTTTCGCAGTAATAACTCATGCCGAATCGGGCTGCTAAGTACAGTTCAGACTACCTGCCTAAGGAGCGAATGCATTCGTTGCTACTGGCCTTGCCGGCGGTGTTGAAATCGCTGCTCGGCGAACACAAGATCATTGCCAGCTATGGCTGGGCGTCGAATATTCACGGCGACCTGCACTACAAGCCTATGAACGACGATACGCGGTGGCTTCAATATCTTATTGAGGATTCGATCGCACAGCGCATCGTTGTCCCAGGGGAATCTGACTTTCGCTTCGAAGTGCCAGAGAGCCGTGCTGAAATACTGTATTGCCACGAAAGCGATATTCATCTCGACGGATCTGATGACGAACTACTTCGGCGATTCATGGCGACGGAGCCATTTTCGCAACTCCGCTGGTACACCCAGGAGGAAGTTGAAAGGAAAATGTCGAGCACGAGCGAAGGCCATTAGCAGGGACGATTCGTGGCGGCGGCTGCGTCGTCGCCCGTTTAGTGACCGTAATGATGAAAATGCTCGGGATTCGTCGCCAAGTCAGACGGTCCATCCACGGAACCGATCAGATCCCCTGCTAACTCGGCGCATGTTAAACCATCGCCTTCGTAACTTGCCAGGTAAGCTTGCAGCGCTCTCCGGACCAGTTCAGACTTTGTCATGCACCGCGATTCGGCTGTCGCCTTTAGCTTCACATGGAGTTCATTCGGTAGCTTTATGGACAGCCGTTTCATAACTAATTGTGGCCTTCCGAGCGGGTGGGGATCGATTGGATAATACTCCAGTTCGAACGCAACTTCTCGTCCCGCCTGGTGTATCATCAATTGGGCGAGCCGGGCCGTCTCGGCTCGGCGCGTTTTGCCCGCGATAGCACAGCCTGCCGTTGGCCATTACCGATTCCACTGCCGAGCGGTTTACCGCGCAGGATCCGGATGTGCGGTTGATGCTGCGCGTGCGCGTCGATGACGCTGAGGCGTTTGAGGAGCTGATGCTGCGCTATCAGAATCGCGTCGTGTCGCTGTTGGCCCATCTCACCGGGCGGCGGGACATGGCGGAGGATCTGGCTCAGGATGTGTTCCTGCGGATTTACCGGGCCCGCAAGCGGTATGTGCCGGGGTCGAAATTTTCGACGTGGCTGTTCACGATTGCCCACAACGTGGCGTCGAACGCGCAGCGAACGCTTTCTCGCCGCAAGGAGGTGAACCTGGCCGCCAAGGGGACCGACACGGGGGCCAACTCGCTGGATGCGGCGGCGGTGGCGGCCAGCGGGCTGATGCCGACGCGGCAGCTCGACAAGCTGGAGCTGCGCGACGTGGTGAATGTGGCGGTGGCGGCGCTGAACGATCGGCAGCGCGAAGCCGTGCTGCTCAACAAGTTTGAACATCTGAGCTATGAGGAAATCGCCGAGATCATGCAGCTGACGCCGTCGGCCGTGAAATCGCTGCTCACGCGGGCCCGCGCGAATTTGCGCGACGTGCTGGAACCGTATCTGCAACAAGGAACGCGAGTGGAATAGCTAACAGCTACTTTATGCCTGAACCTCGTGACGCCAACGCTGAACGACTGGAGGAGATTGTCGCCTATCTCGATGGCGAGCTTTCGCCGGCTGATTGTGCGCGGGTCGAGCAGCGGCTGGCGTCCGACGAAACGTTTCGGCAGCAGTTGCAGGGGATGGAGCGGGCGTGGAAGGCGCTGGACGAATTGCCGCTGGCGGTGGTGGACGACAAGTTCGCCAAGACCACGATGGAAATGACCGTGCGGACGGCGGCGGCCGAGGTGAAGGCGAAGACCGTGGCGCTGCCGGTTCAGGTGCGGCGGCGGCGGTGGTCGAGCTGGCTGGGCGCCGTGGCGGCCGCCCTGGTAGGGTTCATGATCGTGCGGCTCGCGTGGCAGAACCCCGACCGCATGCTGCTGGCCGATTTGCCGGTGATCGACAACGTCGATATCTACTCGCAGTTCCAGCAGCCGGAGTTTTTGGTGGCGCTGCGGAACGAGCTGGGGCCGCACTTTGAGGAAATCGGCGGGCCGCCGTCGGACCTTGCCGCCCGCATGAAGCGATTTCAGACGATTTCGCAGTTGCAAGAGCGCGACGGCTGGCTTCGCGGCTTGAGCGACCGCGACAGCGCAACCCTACAGGCGAAGTTCAATCGGTTCCGCGAGCTTCAGCCCGACGAACAAAAGCGGCTGCGCGAATTGAACGCTGAGATCGTGGCGTCGCCCGAGGCGCCGAAGCTCGAAGAGACGATGCTCGCGTATGACGAATGGCTGAGCGGCTTGCCGCCGGGGAGGCAGTTCGAGCTGGCCCAGATGCCGACAGAGGAGCGGATTCGGACGGTCCATCGCTGGGCGCGCGAAATGCGCGAGGATGCGACGTTTACGCTTTCCGATGAAGAGCTGCGGGAGCTTGAGCGGAAACTGCGCACCGCCGCCGACGAGCTTAGAAAATCGGCCGGGATTGAACCGCCGCAACCTCAGTCCGGCCAACGCCGTGGCTCGAATCAGCCGAATGCGTTCAACGCCAACCTGTTCCGGCAGCTTGCGGCGCGGGCGGAGTTTCAGCAGGCATTGGTTGAGGCGTTGCCAGAGCGGATGCGTGAACCGTTTAAGGCGCTCTCGCCGCGGGAGAAAATCGCCCGGTTTGGCGCCTGGCTGCGTCAAGCCGAGGCCCAGCGGGGGCAGGTTTCGCAGGAGCAATTGGAAAAGTTCTTTGCTGAGGAGCTCGATGCGAGCACGAAGGAGGAGTTGCTAAGCCTGCCGCCGGCGGAAATGCAGCAGGCGCTGCAGCGGCTGTATCGCCGGCAGCCGGGGCAGGGTTTTGGCGGGCCGTGGGCTTGGGGCCGCGATGGGCAACGAGGCCCTGGTGGGCCCGGTGGGCCGGGGAGAGCCTGGCAAGGGCCGCCGGGCGGACCGCGCGAGCGTGGCGGCCCTGGGCGGCCGGAGTTTGATGGGCCTGGCAGGCCGGAGGATCGGCCAATGCGCGACGGGCCGGGTCCACGCGGCGGAGGGCACCGACCGCCGCCAGACGCGGTTGGCGGACCGGACGAGCCGCCGGATTTCGGGCCGCCGTCGAGACGGCTGCCGGAGGAGGAACGGTAGCGGTGGTTTTTAACCGCCGTGTAGCCGACGTAACAAGTCGCTGCGCTTTTCGAAAGGCGTTTGACGCGGCGGTTGAAAACCGCCGTTACGGGCGTTAACCACCGCTACGGGCGATGACGCCGGCGGCGTAGCCGAGCATGTCCTGGCGGTCGCGGCAGAGCTGCTCGTAGAGGTCCCAGTCGCCGCTCTTGGCGGCCAGTTCCAGCAGCGTGGGTGCGTGGGCTGAAAGCTCGCGGTCGGCCGGCACGAAGTCGCGGTAGGCCTTGAGGGCCTCGCCGGCGCGGCCGGTGCGATGCAGCAGGATGAGATAGGTTTCGATCGCCGTCGTGCTGCGCGGATCGTCGCGCTCGACTTCGGCTTTGTCGGCGAAGAAGGCGAGCGCTTCCTCCACATTGCGGCCGAGCGTTGCCTCGAACAGTAGCCGGTGCGCGTTAAATGTCTGCTCGAACGGCGCCTCGCTGGGGTACTGCAAATCCTGCGGCAGCCGCGAGCCGTATTCGGCCATTTCGTAGGCCTTGGTCACGAGCGACTGCTCGGTGAGCAGCCGGGCATAGCGAACGGTGCTGCCGAGGTGCGACACGTCGAGGTGATAGTTCCCGCCGGCGAGTAGCTCGGGGTGCTGGTCGATAAATTCGAGTACCGACAGGTTGCTCGGCGCGGCGCCTTTGAGCTTCGTGAGGTGCCCGCGGAGGTTGCCACTCAGTTCGCGGTAGACATGGCGGACGAGCACCCCGGCGCAGGCCGTCAGGTCGCCGGCGCCGAGCTGCGGGCTGAGTCCGTCGAGCGTCGTGATGGCGTTGCAGGTGCCGTTCCGGCCGAGGAGCCAGGCGTAGCCGCGTTCGGGGTCGACGGCCTCGAATAGGGCCAGCTCGATCAGCTCGTCGGCGCGGTCGTCGTTGAGGACGACCTTGGAAAGCTCCTTGCGGACCGACGTTTTATCTCCCGCGGGGCGGAGGTACATCCAGGCCTCGCGCAGGCGGCCGGCTTCCAGCAGCAGCTCGCCGACTTCGCGGCAAGCTTCCAGGTAACCGGCCTCGACTTGCGAGCGGAGCGGCTCCTCGACGTCGTCGATGGCTGTGCGGCGGTCCAGCGGCAGGCCGAGGCGCTGGCGTTCCTGGATCAGCCGCAAATCGAACAGGCGGTGCAGCTCGCCGGCTTCGACGAGCGACTGGGCGACGCGCTGGAAGAGCGCGGCGGGGTCGCCGGCCAGGGCGACGAGCTGGTCGAACGTGCCGGCGCTTGCGGTTGCTTGTTCGGGCATGGGCAAAGCCGGGGAACGTGAAAATCAAAAACCCCCGGCCGCTGGCCGGGGGCTAAATGACAATGGGAGGTAATCTTCGATTATAGGCTGTAGCCTTCGCGGTAGGTGGGTTTGACGATGGCCATCAGCTTGGGGTCGTCCGGGGTGAGGGTCTTGGCTTCCCACTTTACCGGGCCTTCCTTCCACACGGCGAGGTTGCCGAGCAGGATGGTTTCGGTCAGTGGGCCGGCGTAGTCGGGGAAGTTGGAGACGGTCTTTTTGTTCTTCGGGTCCTGGATGGCTTCGTAGAACTCCTGCACGTGGCCGAGCTCCGGCGCCGCGGGCGGCTTCGGGTAGTCCACGTCCTGCAGCTCGACGCCGTTGTTCACCTCTATGCCCTCGTTGGCGTAGTCGCCGGCGGCGTACATCGTACACTTGCTGCCCACCAGCAGGCAGCCGCTGGAATTGAGCTTGCGCGGCTTGCCGTCCTTCGTGGGCTTCTGCAGGAAGTCGGCGTACAGGTCCTCCGGCGGCAGGTTGGTGCCGTCGTACCAGTGGAAGGTAAATGCCGGCCGATCGCCGATGGCCGGGAAGTCGAACTTGATCTTCGACTTGGCCGGGTAGCTATCGTGGTTGTGGCCGGAGGTTTGGGCCTCGACCGCCGTCGGGTCGCGCATGTTGAGGGCCATGAAGGGCAGGTTGCAGGTGTGGCAGGCCATGTCGCCGAGTGCGCCGGTGCCGAAATCCCACCAGCCGCGCCACTTGAAGGTGTGGTAGCCGTCGGCGTAGGGCCGCATCGGAGCCGTTCCGATCCACGATTCCCAGTCGAGGTCCTTGGGGACGGGCTTCGGCGGGTTGCGATCTTCGCCCTGCGGCCAGATGGGGCGATTGGTCCAGACGTGGACTTCCTTGACCGTGCCGATCTGGCCGGCCTTCACTTGGTGGGCGGCCTTGCGCATCGGCTCATAGGCGGTGAACTGGTTGCCCATCTGCGTGACGACGCCGGCCTTGCGGGCAATGTCCTGAATCTGGCGGGCTTCCCAGATGGCGTGCGTGAGCGGCTTCTGGCCGTAGCAGTGCTTGCCGCTCTTGAGGGCCTTGGCGAGGATCACGGCGTGGTTGTGGTCGGGCGTGCTGACGGTGACGACGTCCACCTTGTCGCCGAGCTTGTCGAACAGTTCGCGGAAATCGGTGAACGTGTTTTGCTTGGGCACCTTGTAGGTGTGGGCAGAGAGCTTGAGGAAGGTGCGATCGACGTCGCAGAGGGCGAAGATTTTGCCGAAGCGCGAGGCGTTCTCGACGTCACTCTTGCCTTTGCCGCTGACGCCGAAACTGGCGATTTGCAGTTGTTCGTTGGGCGAGGAGCTGGCGGCGCGGGCGATGCCGCCGGCGACCCAGAATCCGGCGCCGACGGCGGCGGATTGCCGGAGGAAGTCGCGACGGGAGGACTGGCGATTCGATGGTTGCATTTGGAAAGCCCCTGGAGAGAGTGTGTGTGCTGGCGCGAGAGGGAAGTGAGAGCGGCGGCCGCGGCGCGTTGGCTGGCGTCGCTTGGGGCGACGGCGCCGTGTGGCCGAATGGGATGCGCGCCGTTGGGGGTTGCCTGAGGTCGCCGCGAGAGGCGGCGTTGGGGCCGGCGCCGATGTTCAAATTTAGCTGGCGTGGAAGCGGCTGACAAGCAACGGCGACGGGGCAAGCTGGGTCGAAGCTATCGCGGCGGGTTATTTCCGTTTTTTCGTTTTTTCCCGGCGGCGGCGAATTTGTTCGCATGGGAAACAACTCGGGCTAGTTAGCGCCTCGGAACTTGTCGGGGCCTCGGGAATATGCGAGCGAGGGCTTGGCCGCCGGCAGTGGGTTTTTTCCGCGGGAAGAGATTCAGCGGCGGAAAAAACTCGGCCGGCGGGAAAATTCAAGGAAGGCGGCGCGCCGCGGGGCGGAGAGAGCCTAGCGGAAGTGCTGGCCCGATTTCCAGCAAATTCTGAAGTGAGGGTGCATCAACGGATTGTGGTCGATATGCGTCCAGGACCGAATCCATGAACGTCGCAGCTTACGCCACCTCGCCGCAAAGAATTACTGGACCCTGACGTGACTTTTTCGGCGACCGGAGGGCCGACGTGAGGGGCTTTTCGGGAGGAGATTACGAGCCGGTAATGCCCGATGGCGTCAATGATTCGGTTTTCGCCAATTAAGAGTGCGCGGAGGCGCGTGCGGCCAGGGGTCAAATTGTTGACGCAAGGTTCCGGCTCTCCATACTGAAACCATAGGCAGCCAGGTGAGTTTGCATGGGGAGCCGTTTCGTCGCGACACAGGTTGTGCGGCGAGCACCGAAGCGGCGTTGACCATCGGAGACTCCATTCTTTGATTGGCTGACAGTGGGGGAGATGACGTTGAAAGGTCTTTTTGTCTGCATCAGCGCGCTAGGCGCGTTAGCGCTCGCCGCCACGGCGCGCGCCGAAAATCGCACTTACGACGGCACGGGGAACAACCTCGCGCATCCGACGTGGGGGGCGGCGAACCAACAGCTCATGCGGATGGCGCCGGCGGCGTATGACGACGGGTATGCCTCGCCGCGCGGGGCGACTGACCCGACGCTGCCCAGTCCGCGGCTCGTCAGCAATAGCATGATGCAGCAGCCGACGATGTTGCCTAACCCTCACGAGATGACCGATTGGGTGTTTCAGTGGGGCCAGTTCATCGATCACGACCTGGATTTGACGAACCCGGCGGCGGTGGTGGAGGAATATGACGTACCGATTCCGACCGGTGATCCGATTTTCGATCCAACTTCGACGGGCACGGCGGTGATGCCGTTTACCCGGTCGGAGTACGACCCCGCGACCGGCACGGGGCCTGGGAATCCGCGGCAGCAGATCAGCGAGATCACGGCGTACATCGACGGATCGCAGGTCTACGGCTCAGACGCGGCGCGGGCCGACGCGCTGCGGAGCCACGTGGGCGGCAAGCTGCTTACCAGCGCGGGCTATCTGCTGCCGTTCAACACGATGGGCCTTCCGAACGGCACGGGCGGCGCGCCTGATCCAACGCAGTACTATGTGGCGGGCGATGTGCGCGTGAATGAGCAGATCGGGCTGACCTCGGTTCAGACCTTGATGATGCGGGAGCACAATCGGCTAGCCGGACAGATTGCGGCGCAGAACCCGAGTTGGACGGATGAGGAGATTTATCAACGGGCGCGGAAGTTTGTGGGGGCGGAGATTGAGAGCATCACGTACCGGGAGTTTTTGCCGGCGTTGTTGGGCGGCGCCGCTCCAGGGGTGAACAGCGTTTACAATCCGGCCGTGAACGCCACGGTCGCGACGGAGTTTTCGACGGCGCTGTTCCGCGTGGGGCACACGATGCTCTCGCCGCAACTGTTGCGGATGCAGAACGACGGCAGCCCGGCGCCCGGCGGGCCGATGTCGCTGCGGGACGCGTTCTTTCTGCCGACGAACCTGTCGAGCGGACCACTGGAGCTGGATTATCTGCTGAAAGGTCTGGCGATGGACCAGCAGCAGGAAATCGACATGCACCTGGTGGACGACGTGCGGGACTTTTTGTTTGGCGAGCCGCTGCCGGGCGGGTTCGATTTGGCGTCGCTGAACATTCAGCGCGGCCGCGATCATGGCCTGCCGGACTACAACACGGTGCGCGAGGCGTATGGATTGCCGGCGCTCACGAGCTTCGCGCAGATTTCGTCGGACACGGCGATTCAAGCGGGGCTGCAGGCGTTGTATGGGAACATCAACAAGATCGACGCGTGGGTGGGAGCGTTGTCGGAAGATCATTTGCCGGGCGAGCAAGTGGGGCCGTTGATTTCGGCGGGGCTGGTGGATCAGTTCACGCGGGCGCGGGACGGCGATCGGTTGTGGTTCGAGCGGGACGGGGATTTTTCGGCGGCGGATTTGGCGTATTTGAACGACGTGAAGTTGTCGGACATCATTCGGTGGAACACGACGATCACGCATCTGCAAGGGAACGTATTCTTTATGGCCGTGCCAGAGCCGGGGGCGGCGGCGCTGTTGGCGATCGCGAGTTTTGGATTGATTGGGCGGCGACGTTCGCGTGATTGGCGCTTGAATGTGGTTTGAGTGCGCGTCGTAGCGAATCGAGAAGGGCGCGAGGTAAGCGATGGATAGCGCGGCCTTACAGGGCTACGGTTTGATCAATGGCATAGAGCCCCAGGGCATCCAAGATTGAGGCATCTGCGAACGCAGATCGTGACCGGCGAACGTAGGGCGAAGTCCGGTAATAGCCCCGGCATTTCATGCCGGGGAAACGGACCGAAAAATCGTCCTCGGCCGAGCGCAAAAGCGCAGTCAACAATCGGGGGTCGGCCGAGGCCGCATTGAGCTGCGGACGTTTTCGGCCTGGGCGACGCTCCGCTGGAACGCTGAGTCCCGCACTCGGCCGACGGAGTGCATCTTGCCCAGCCCCCGGCATAAATGCCGGGGCTATTAGTAGTAAGCATTTGGGCATCAATAGCGCCGATGCAGCTTGCCGAGGCATAATTCTGTTCGTCCTGAGTTTTCAGCGTGGCCTTGTGCATTGTGAGCGAGCGAGCCGTGGCGCCTGGCGCGCGGGGCGTGGCGCGGTGGGGCTGGGCGACTAGACTGGATGGTTTGTGCCGGTGCTTCGTCATTGAAATTGCATTGAGGGCGTTATGGTTGGAAGTCGATTTGTGTCGGGGATTTGGGGTGTTATCGCGACGAGCATTTGGCTGGGCGTTGCTTTGATGTGCAGCGTGAGCCGGGCGGCGTCGCTGGAAGAGCGCGTAGCCGAGCTGCGAGGGAAGGTGCAGAAGGACGGCGGGACGGTCGTCGGGGTGGACTTGGAAAATGTCGAGGTGACGCCGGCGGATGTGGCGGCGGTGGGCAAGGCGACCGACTTGAAGACGCTGGTGTTGTGGGGGGCGGCGATTGACGACAAGTCGCTCGATGCGATTAGCGGACTCAAGAAGCTGCAGTCGCTGACGCTGAAGAACACGTCGGTGACGAATGAGGGACTGAAGAAGCTCGCGGAGTTTCCGGCGCTGCGGCAGCTAAATCTGCACCGTTCGGCGCGTCTGACCAATGAGGGGATGAAATATATCGCGGCGCTCACGAATCTGACGCATCTCAGTTTGCCGTACACGAAGGTGACCGACGAAGGCGTGGCGATGCTGACGCCGCTAAAGAAACTGCGG
>JAICUM010000283.1 GCA_025935855.1 Pirellulales bacterium
CAGAACGACGGCAGCCAGAACTTCACCCAAATTGGCGTCGACGCCGCGGCCATGGGCGCCCGCAACGTCGTTCTTGTGGACCTCGACAAAGATGGCGACATGGACATGGCCGCCGTCTCTTCGGACGACAACTCCGTTCTTTGGTACGAGAACAACGGCTCTCAGACCTTCACCAAGCACACCATCACCAGCGCCTCATCCAGCCCCTGGAATCTGTCGGCCGGCGACTACGACGGCGACGGAGACATCGACCTCGTCGTCGCCTCCGCGAACGACAAAAAGGTCACCGTCTATCAGAACAACGGCAGCCAGACCTTTACCGCCCAGACCATCAGCTCGTCCCTGAACGGCCCCAGAGCCGCCCTCTTCGCCGACGTCGATCAAGACGGACGATTGGACGTCGTCATGGCCGCCTCCGGCAGCAGCACCGTCGCCTGGTTTCAGCAGGCGACTCCGGGCACCACCCCTGCCGTGGCAGCCGCCGATTTCAATCCGACGCGCATCGGCCAGTTGAACGTCTCGACCACCCTCACCGTGCAAGGTTCCCCCAGCGGCGCCAAGCTAAGCGCCTGGATCGACTTCAACGGGGACGGAAATTTCGGAGGTCCCGGCGAACAAATCGCCGCCAATGTGTCGGTCATGAACGGAACGAACGTGCTGTCATTCGACGTTCCCAGCACTGCCAAGGCGGGCGCCACTCACGCCCGATTCCGGTTGAGCGCCGCCGGCCTGGTCGGCGGTCCGGAAGACGGCGCCGCTGATGATTTCGACGTCATCATTGCCGGAGTAAACCCCGGCAGCGGCGCCTTTGCCTTGCAAAGCACCATCTCCGGGGCCGTCAGTACCGCATGGAACCTTGACACGGGCGATATCGACGGCGACGGCGACGTGGACGTTGTTGCCGCGGGAGCGGACACGTCAGGCACGACGGTTTACTGGTTCGAAAACAATGGCGGCCAATTGTTCTCCGAGCATCCCGTCGCCGCGCCAGGGCTCGCAAGATCGGCCGTCATCGCCGACATCGACGGCGACGGCGACATGGACATCGCCGTCGGAGGCGACTTCGGCATTACCTGGTACGAGAACGACGGCGCGCAAGCCTTTACGGCGCACAACGCCACCGCTCAAGTAACCGTCACGATCGCCGTCGCCGACCTTGACGGCGACGGCGATCTCGACTTCGTGGCGAACGGCGCCTCGCGGGCGGCCTGGTATGAGAACAACGGCAGCCAGACCTTCACCCAGCATTTTCTGCCCGGCACGTTGTCCATCGCCTCGGGCGTGGCCGTCGCCGACATCGATCACGACGGCGATTTGGACGTCGCTTACACGGCCGCGGGCGGCAACGCCATCGGCTGGTACCAGAACAACGGCGCCCTGCCCTTCACCCAGATCAGCGTCGACGCCGCGGCCATGGGCGCCCGCAACGTGCTCCTTCTCGACCTCGACAAAGACGGCGACATGGACATGGCCGCCGTCTCCTCAAGCGACAACTCGGTCGAGTGGTACGAGAACAACGGTACTCAAACCTTCACCAAGCACATCATTACCAGCGCTTCGTCCAGCCCCTGGAACCTTTCGGCCGGCGACTACGACGGCGACGGAGACATCGACCTCGTCGTCGCCTCGTCAAACGACAAAAAAGTCACCCTCTACCAGAATAACGGCAGCCAGACCTTTACCGCCCAGACCATCAGCTCCTCGCTCACCACCCCCAGGGCCGCCCTCTTCGCGGACGTCAATCAAGACGGACGACTGGACGTCCTCATGGCGGCCGCCGGCAGCAGTACCGTCGCCTGGTTCAGGCAGTTGGCAACGGGCGACTACGACAACACGACCACCGTGGACGGCGCGGACTTCCTCGCCTGGCAGCGGACGCTCGGCAACACTGTCGCCGCGGGAAGCGGCGCCGACGGAAACAAGGACGGGACGGTCAACGCCCCGGATCTCGCGCTTTGGCGGGCGGGAATGCCCGCTGTGCCGCAACCGGCTGACTACGACAACTCCACCACGGTCGACGGCGCCGACTTCCTGCTCTGGCAACGAACGCTGGGCAACACCGTCACGGCCGGCGCCGGCGCCGACGGAAATAACGACGGGACCATCAACGCGGCCGACCTCGCGGTATGGAAGGCCGGTCTCTCCGCCCCGCCCGTCGCCCCGGCTTCCGTCCCCTTGATGGCAGAAGCGTTGAGCCTTCCCGCCAACGCGTTTTTGACAAGCGGCATGTTCGACGCCACTGGCTCCGCGGCGCCGGCTTCACTCGAGCAACCGGTCGTTCAAACCAGCGCTTCAACAGTGGCAGCCGACGTCGCGTTCACCCAACTGGCCGACGAATCCGCCGACTCAGCGCGGGCGTCCGACGTATTCGCGACGGACAGCGACAGCGAACCAGCGGCCGCGCTTGCCGACAGCTTCTTCGCAACGCTGGCATCCTGACGTCGCCGCCGCTAGGACGCCTGCGGGCGGCCGATGACTCGCTTGTTGACGTCGGTTTCCAGCACGCCGAACGCCTGCTCGTGCCGCTGAACCGACAGGTGCAGGGCGTGCAGCAATCGCTTCGCGGTGAAGTAGTTCGTCACGATCCGCTGCGTGATCGTGACCGCCTCGCTCGGAACGCCGAACGGCTGGGCGTTCAGCCCGAAGTCGATGATCAACTCCTCGGGCGTCCCCGTGACCCGGCAGAAGTTGGCGTATGAGGTCACCGCGTGCTTGTCTTCCACCTGCACGCGCATGGCTTGTTGTTGCTGCTCTTGTTGATTCGCGGCGGGCTTCGCGGCTTCTTTCGTCTCGTCGGCCATGTTTGCTCCGATTTATGTTGTATTTGAATCTAATGGTTCCGCAGGAACGATGAGTGTACGCCATCAGTACCGCCGTTTCCATCCCCGGCGGCCACCAGGAGCGCCGCTCAACAACTCAACGGACCCAAAATAGCCGGCGGCCCACGGCCGCCGGGAAGAAGCTCCAACAACGCTCGCCCACTCCCGGCGGTCATGGGCCGCCGGCTATTCGCAAAGACGAGAATCTCTGAGGACCGACACGAGTCAGGACAATCACTCCGCGTCTGAGTCCTCATCGCTCGCGCCGCGTCGGCAAAGCCGCAGGATCACGCTTTCACCAGGCGGATCGCCGGGAATCGGATACGCCGCCGCCTTGCGCAGCTCCAGCGGCCGCAATAAGCCGCGCTGCCGAGCTTCGGCACGCTCCTCAATCCAAGCCTTGCCTTTGATTAATAACAATTCGTCAAACGCTTTCCAGTGCGGCGCCAGCCAGGTGAGAATCTTGGACATCGGAGCCACCGCGCGAGCCACCAGCGTGTCGAAAGTGCGAAGTTCCAGCAGCTCCTCAGCGCGCACCGCGAAGACTTCAATTGGCACTCCCAACTCGGCGACGATCGACTGCAGCACCTTGGCTTTTTTCTGCGTGGACTCCGCCAGCGTGAGCCGCAGGTCCGGACGCAGAATGGCCGTCACCACGCCGGGCACGCCGCCCCCGGCGCCAACATCCAGCACCCGGCGATTTTTAGCAATCAGCTTCGTGAGCTCCCAACTGTCGACGACATCACGATCGACAAACTTTTCGAGCGTCGTATGTCGCGTGAGGTTGATCTGCTCGTTCCACCGCCACAGCGCGTCGCGGTAGCGGTCAAGCAGCTCGAGTTGCGAAGCGTCGGCCGCAATGCCGCGTTCATTCAGCGCCGCGGCGAGGCGTTCAAGAGTAGGCGGCGTCGATCCCACGTTGTAGGCCGGTTCCGGGATGTTTGTGCGGCTGTGATTTGGCAATTCCAGAGTATTATCCTTAAATAATGCGACATGTGATAGGCGTTGCCGAGGGTCAGCATCGGCTGTAGCTGAAGCAAGGGCGTAGTAAGGCGAATGTTCGGCGTACTCAACTTAATCAAACCCGTCGGCTGGAGTTCGCGCGACGTCGTCAATCGCGTTGAGCGCATCATCCGCCCCGTGAAAGCCGGGCACGCCGGCACGCTCGATCCCCTCGCCAGTGGCGTGTTGGTCATTTGCCTGGGGGACGCCACCCGCCTCATCGACTACGTCCAGCAACTGCCGAAAGAATACATCGCCGTCTTTCAGCTCGGCCGCCGCAGCCCCAGCGACGATCTAGAAACGGAGGTCGAATTGCTTAGCGACGCGCCAACTCCGACGCTCGACGAAATTGCAGCAGCGCTTCCCGACTTCACCGGCGAAATCCAACAACGGCCGCCCGCCTATTCCGCGGTAAAAATCGAAGGCCGCCGCGCGTATCGCCTGGCACGCCGCGGCGAAGCCGTCGAATTAGCGCCCCGCCCCGTGCACGTCTATGAGCTCGAAATCGAACACTATGACTATCCTGAGCTGCGACTGAGAATCCGCTGCGGCCGCGGCACGTATGTCCGCAGCCTCGGGCGCGATCTAGCCGGGCAGCTTGGCTCGGCGGCGGTCATGTCCGGGCTTGTACGCACAGCGATCGGACCGTTTGGAATTGACCAAGGACTACACGCTGAACTACTCAGGGAAGTGACAATTAACGACCACTTGCTTCCCGCGATGGCCGCCGTTGCCAAATTGCCCCGCGCGATTCTCACCAACGAACAAATCGCTCACCTTGCCCGCGGAGGCCTGATTTCCTTGGACGAGTTGAACGCCCAGCGCGCCGATCCGGCCGCCGAATTCGCCGCCGTCGATCAGCAGGGAAAACTCGTCGCCATCCTGAAGCCCGCTCGGCAGGGCCTCTTAAAACCTTCGCCCAATTTTTCGCAGGCGGAATAAACCCTACCTGCCGCATCAAAACGGCTCGCACACCGGCGAGAATTCGGTCCCTCCGGCCTGCTCTTCACGGCTCATCGGGAACAATTGTTAGGCGGCCGCGCGGCTGAGCGGGTCGTGCTTGCCTCGCCGGTCGCACGGCTGGCGCACGGGGCGCAAGGCCTATTGCCGCCACGTCGCAAACTGCACGGCGCCCGCCGACTGCGTCGAAAAGTAACCTAACGGCCGCGGAATGGCTGCCACTGACGGCGGCTTTCGCGCCATTAACGCCGGGAACTACGGAAGACTGATTTGGGCACGGATGCGCCCGAACGATCGCGCCGCGCCGCCATGAAGGCGCGCGGCCGCCGAGAATCTGATTCGGATCGTCGTCGCATCGAGTGCCTATGTTCGACAATCGCAGTCTCAAGCTCGATCTGTTCGCGCTAGCGCTGTTGGCGCTCGGCGCCTTCCTGGCCACGTCGCTCGTGACGTATGACTCCGGCGATCCCCCCGGAACGCTCGTCTATCCGCCGCGCGCTGAATTTCACAACGCCTGTGGACCGATCGGCGCCTACGCCGCTCACGTCCTGTTCGCCGGCGTTGGCTTCGGCGCGTTTTATGTCTTGGGTTCGTTGACGACCATCGCCGTGCTGCTCCTGAAGCGGCGCGAGATGGATCAGCCCGTCCTGCGCGGCGTCGGCTGGGCCGTGTCGCTCGCCGCACTGTCGACGCTTGCCGCGATGCTGATGCCTCGCATTTCTCCCGGCCCCGAAGTGGGCGCCGGCGGTTACTTGGGGGCAATGGGCTACGCCGTCCTCGAATCAAACTTCGCGATGGCGGGCGCCTACATTCTCGCGCTCAGCGTCCTCCTCGCGGGCATGTTGCTCTGCACCGACTACTTGCTGATCCGCTTCGCGGCGAAAACCACCATCGTCGGCGGCGCCGGCTTGATCCAGCTTGGCAAGGCGGGACAACAACTTGCGACCCGTGCCACCGCTCACAAGCGGACTGACCTGGAAGCTGGTCCACCGCCTACAAATGCAACCGCGATCGACACTGACGAAAGCGACGCCGATGAAGTGGAAGAGTCCGCGGAGCGAGAAAAGGATGCCGAAGAAATCGGACTAAAGGTTCGCACGCCGTCGTCGAAGGCTCAAGACGCCGACGAGCAGGCCGGCGCCGGCGAAATTACAGACGCGACCAGCGAAGATTCTGCTGGCGGCGGCGACGCCGGCGATGCCGAAGCCCTGCGCATCAAAAACCGCCGCACGAAGGAGCCGAAGAAAACCGAACGCGACGAAGTCATCGAACAACTCGACGCCGCCGAAAGCCAGGTCGTTGAGCAGATCGATTACACCCTGCCGCCGCTCGATTTGCTGCTGCCCGCCGACGATGTCAGCTACGAGGAAAACGAAAAAGAGGTCCGCCGCAAAGCGAAGATCCTCGAAAAGACGTTCCAGAACTTCGGTTTCAACGTCAAGGTCGTCGAAATCGAGACCGGCCCCGTCATCGCCCAGTTCGAGGTCGAGCTCGAAGCCGGACTGCGGCTCTCCAAAATCACCGGCCTGGCCGACGACCTGGCAATCGCCCTCCGCGTCCCCAGCGTCCGCATCGTGGCCCCCATCCCCGGCAAAAACACGGTCGGCATCGAGGTCCCGAACGAGAACCGCCAGCTCGTCCGCCTCCGCGAAG
>JAICUM010000358.1 GCA_025935855.1 Pirellulales bacterium
CCTCGAAGGCGACAAGGAACGCATCCAGGTCTTCTCCGGCGTGGTCATCGCCCGCAGCGGCTCGGGCGCCCGCGAAATGTTCACCGTCCGCCGCATCGTCGCCGGTGAAGGCGTCGAGCGCAAGTTCCCGCTCCACTCGCCGCGCATCGCCAAACTTGAAGTCAAGCGCAGCGCCGTGGTTAAGCGCGCCAAGCTCTACTACATGCGCCAGCGCTCCGGCAAATCCGCCCGCCTCCGCGAACGCCGCACCGAACAAGCCGCCGCCCAAAGCTGAGCCGAAACGGGGTCGGGAGTCTTTTGCGACTGGCGAGATTGCTCAGGTGGTAAGATCCCAGTCGCAAAAGACTCCCGACCCCTTCCGCGCACCACTCATTTAGAACTGTGGCCGCAGGTTGGCTGCTCTGTCCCTGAGCGTTCCGCAGCCAGTTACCTCCGCGTCACCTAGTGGCAAAAAAACGCCTCTCGCATTTTCGTTCGAGTTGGTGTACAATAGAACACACGAGTTCTTTGGCATCTCAACCGAGACCATAACGTGCGGACAATTTCCATCGCCGCGTCGCGCTACCGGTGCGCCGTCGCCGCGAGGCCGCTTTCTGTCAGTGTTTTTCCTCGTGGCAACGCGACGAAACTCGCCAATAGAAAAGTAGACCTTCCGGCGATTGCCTGTATCGCAAACCGTGTGCTAACAATCGCTTGCCCTCACCGCCGTCGGCGCAAGTTTGCGAAATCGCGAGTTTTGTCGCCAAAAACGCGTTTCGCGACAAAACGCGAAGAGAAGAAAGGACATAAACGGAAAGAACCTCCGCTAGAAATGCACGAACGAAGCCACTTGCCTGTCGGCAATACAATTCAGGCGTTCAAGCAAGCCATTGAAGGAACTAAGAATGTCCTCCCTACCATGGCAGTTCGCCGCGAGCCCTGACGAAACGAACGCCGCCAATGCGCCGCAACCGGTTCGCCCCGAAGCCGACGCCGCCCCGAGCGACCTGGAATTACTCGACGCCTACTCCCGGGCCGTCATCGGCGTCGTCGAAGCGCTCGGCCCAACGGTCATCTGCATTGAGCCGCCGCGCGGCGAAAACCGCGGCGGCGCCGGCTCGGGCATCCTGCTCACCCCCGACGGCTACGCGCTGACCAATAGCCACGTCGTGAACGGCCGATCGCGGCTTAGCGCGGTCACGGAAGACGGCGACCGCCTCGACGCACAACTGGTCGGCGATGATCCCCACTCCGATCTCGCCTTGGTCCGGCTCGCCGCCCGCGAGCTTCCGTTCGCCGAGCTCGGCGACAGCGACGCGCTCCGCGTCGGGCAGCTCGTGATCGCAATGGGCAACCCGCTCGGCTTCCGATCGACCGTCTCGACTGGCGTGGTGAGCGCCACCGGCCGTTCGATGCGCGGCGCCGGCGGGCGGCTGATTGAAAACATCGTCCAGCACACCGCGCCGCTCAATCCCGGCAACTCCGGCGGTCCGCTCCTCGACACCCGCGGCCGCGTCGTCGGCGTTAACACGGCGATCATCGCGATGGCCCAAGGCCTCGGCTTTGCCGTGCCGTCGAACACCGCCCGCTGGGTCGTCTCCGAGCTACTCGTCCACGGCCGGGTGCGCCGCCGCTGGCTCGGCATCATCGGCACAACAGTGGCCGTCCCGCGAACGCTCGTGCGAGCTTTGGACCTCGTCGCCGACGAGGCGGTCGAAATCATCGACCTGGATCCGAAGGGACCTGCCGCCGCCGGCGGCGTTCACCGCGGCGACGTCATCGTGTCCGCCGCGGGACGCCTTGTTACCACAGTGGACGACCTCTCGCGGATCATCGCGCTAATGCCGCAGGGCGAGCCGTTGGCCCTCAGCATCCTGCGAGACGAGCGGCTCATTGAACTGACCGTCGCTCCCGACGATTTGAAATAAATCTGCCGCGGACAGCGGCGATTATTTCGCCGCAGCAACCTTCGCTCGCTCGCCGCCCACGCGGAACAAGTGCGTCTCACCGCGGATCAACAGGCTGCCGCGCACCGCCGCCGGCGTGGCGATGATGTGCTCGCCCATGTCGTTCTTCGCCAGGACCTCCAGCGGGGAGTCAGCGGCTCCCTTCGGCGTCGCATTCACCACGTACGTCATCCCGTCCTCGCGCACGCAATACAGCTTGCCGCCCGCGAGAATCGGCGAGGCGTAGTACTTGTCCTTGTCCTTCGGCAGCTCGCCGGACCAGCGCTGCTTCCCCGTCTTAAGCTCGCGGCACGTGATTTTTCCCTTGTCCGCAAGGACGTAGAGAAGACCACCGTTGATCAGCGGCGTCGGCACGTCGGCCCCTGCGCCTTGTTCGAGCTTCCAAAGCCAATTCGTCTCCGTCACGTCGCCTTGGCCGCCCAGCTTGACGGCGCACAAATTCGGCCCGCGGCCAAACGGCACGACGGCTACGCCTTCCCCCACCGCCTGAGACGCGATGACCCGCCAGTTCTTTTCATCGTCCGGATTGAAACCAGCGGAATCCCACATCAGCTTGCCGGTGGTCGCGTCATGGCCGGTCAGATGGTCCGAGCCCCAGGTGATGATCTGCTGCTTGCCGTCCACCGTCGCCAACTGCGGCGTGGAGTACGACTGATCCGATTCCACCGGCCGCTCGTACTGCCGGGGCGTCTTCCACGCTTCTTTGCCGGTATCCAAGTTGAACGCCGCGAGGTACGAGTCGCCGGTCTGCATCACCGCGATGATGACGTTGTTTCCAAAAATGATCGGCGACGTTCCGAGATCCCACCACAGCGTGTCTTTGCCGTACTCTTCCTGCAGATTCTTTTCCCACAACTTGTTGCCCGCGAAGTCGAAGCACCCCAGCCGGCCACTCTTGAAGTAGGCGACGACGTGCTTGCCGTCGGTCGCTGGCGAAGGGTTGGCGCCCGTGCCGTTGGGGTGCTTCCCCGCGCGGCCGCCGCCGAGCACTTTCTTCCAAGCCTGCTTGCCGTCCTCGAGGCCAAAGCGGCAGATCGCGTCGTGCCCGTCGGCTTCGCACGTGACGAAGATCGCATCATCCCACACCACGGGCGAGGAGCTTCCCGGTCCGGGCAGCTCAATCTTCCATGTGACGCCGTCGGTGGCCGAGAATTTCACGGGGTACTCGCCAGGAGCGGCAACGCCCGTTCCATTCGGCCCCCGCCACCGCGGCCAGTTCTCGGCCGCGTGAACGAGTGGATGAGCGGACAGGAATACGGCAACGACTAAGACGGCAATTCGACCGCGCATGATCGCTCCCACAGGACGTGGCAATTAGAATCTGAACGCCGCCATTCTAACGGAGCCGAAACTCACCGTCACGCGCCTGCAGCCATTTAGCCGCCGATCAAGAGTCGGCGGCTGATTGCCTAAGCGTGGTGGACGAAATGTCCTCACGGAATTCGCTGGCCGGCACTTCATCGCATAATTGCCGCAGTTCTCCCGGCAACTGCAAATTTGAAAGCGAAATAAATTGCCCAGCGCTGGCTCGGCCGAAAACAAGAAAGCGACATCCCGCCCGGGCAATCTCCGCAATGGCCGCGTCGCGGCGTGCCGTGTCCCCGCCGTAGTAGCGCGGCTCGGCGATGCGCTCGAGCGTGTCGGCGCCCACGACGAACGTCGCCCCGGGAAAGAGCGCGGCCTTCTCGCGAAATGTGGGAGCGCGCGTCAGAGCAATCAGGCGACTGGGGTCCTCGCGCCTGAGTCCGCCAACTCGCTCGTCAATTGCGATGTAGTCCAGCGGCGGCTTATCGACGTTTGTGATTGAGAGTTCCCAGGTCACTGGTGCGTTGAGCCTACGCTCGGCAATCTCCGCCATGCGCGCATGTCCGGCGTGCCGAGGATTGAAGGCGCCGGAGAACACCACAGGAATAGGTGGAGCGAGGTCGTCCGCGAAATAATCGGCGCCAGAACCTGGTTGCAAGACTAGGCGTTGTCTTCTTCCCAGCAGCAAGTCGATTTGCTCACCCGGCGCCAACACGCCGCGGCCCGTGGCTGCCTGCAGTGTGCTGTTTACATCGTACACGTCGCAACATGTGGCAACGGCGAAAAGCAGTTGTTCCGTAGCAGCCCGTTCGTCGGCTGCCCGATCGGGCGGCGATGCATCCAACGACGCGCGTGCGGCCCAAGTTCGATTATGCCGTTGAAACGCCACGTGGATACGCCGTTCACCGCGCTTCGGCCGATCGGTTGCCAAACTTGCGGTACAGCCAACGCCGGCGAGCGACGCAACGTCGGCTGCCGGCGCCAGTTGCCGCGCTCGCATGAAGGCCGCCATCGCCATGGCGCGGGCCGTCGGCGCGCCGCACGCCTGATCCGGCTTGCCGCCTATCCAATCAGTCAGCGCCGGCAGCGAGTACGGCACGACCGCCTCCAGCACGCTTCGCGAAGCGCCGGGCGTTTGCAGCAGGGCGGCCAACGCCCCGGAACCGCCGCCGGTTGCTGCAATGACCAGTTGGCAGCCGCTAGAGTGAATGGCGTGAGCGGTTTTTTGCCAGTCAGAAGGGATCAAGGAGTTGAGCAACCGGAGCCGCGGAATTCATAGGACGAGACCACAATTAAGTCTCACTCCAGCGGCCGCTCGACTCAAGACGTTCAGTGGCGGCCGAGACGGCCTGCTCGTTCAGAGCGTCGGCCCCGCGGGCGTCGGCGTCTGAGGCGCTTGCCGCGGCTTTCGCCACGGCCAACTCCTCAGACGCCAGCCACGCCAGGCGCCGTCCCCCCTGATTTCCCGCGTTGACCGCGCCTCAGGCACGGTCCATCGCGAGCGGCGTTAAATCCATCCGTGGATTTATTGAGTAGACAAGTTAGCGAAGAGTGATCAACTCAAAACGGATTGCCATCGGCCGGCTCTCCCGCCGGAGCTGGCGGAGCGCCGCCGGCTGGGGGCGGAGCTGGAGCGGCGGCGCGACCCGCGCCAGGAGCCGCGGCGCCCGGCGCTGGAGGCAGAGCCGGCGGCGCTCCTCCCGGCACCGCGGCCGGCGGATGCGGAACCGGCGGCACGGCAGCGCCCGGAGCGGCGACGCCCGGCACAACCGGCCGCGCGACGCCTTCAGCCTGCGGCGTGCTGATTTCCTCGGCCCGGCGCTGAGCCAGCGCCGTCGCCTCATTCGCCAGTTTGAACTCTGGCCCGGGTGCGTAGTACTGCACGTCGTCCGTTAAGTGGTACGGGCTAGGCAGCGTCTGGCCCGCCACGTCGATCTGGCAGCCGGTCATTGCCCCGCAGGCCGCCAACAATAACCCGCCGGCTACCACAG
>JAICUM010000724.1 GCA_025935855.1 Pirellulales bacterium
ATACCCACGGGGACCGATCGCGCCTGGGGGCGCCATTGACGCGCTGATGGATCGGCATCCGAATGTGTATGGCGATCTCTCTTCGAGCGGGGCGCATGCGCTGTTGCGCGATTCGGCGTTTGGCGGTGAGTTCTTGCGCTGCCGTGCGGATCGGCTGTTATTCGGCACCGATTACTACGATCGCGCGCAATTGGATTGGCCGCAGTTCACGATGTTCGACGCATTGAAGTCGCCGGATGAGGTTCGCCGAAAGGTGGCCGCGGACAACGCCGTTCGCGTGTTGAAACTTTAGCACCCACTGATTTGAACATGACGACGCAGACAAGTCCCTTGGCGCCGACGCGACGAAGTTTTCTTCAGAGTGCCGCGGTGGGGGCCGCCGCGATTGCGACGGCAACTCGCACGGGCGCTGCGGCGCCGGAGCCGCCTGCCAAAGCGCAGATCGCCATCACGCTCGACTTAGAGATGGCCCGCAATTTTCCCAAGTGGACCGACACGCACTGGGACTACGAGAAGGGGAATCTGAACGACGCGGCGAAGCAGTATGCCGTGAACGCCTGCCGCCGCGTGAAGCAGCGCGGCAGCCGCATTCACACCTTCGCGGTCGGGCAGTTGTTCGAGCAAGAGAACATTGATTGGCTCAAAGAGATCGTGGCCGAGGGGCACGCCGTTGGCAATCACACGTATGATCACGCTTATTTGCTGGCCAAGACGCCGGCGGAGATTCAATACCGCTTCCAACGGGCGCCGTGGCTGCTCGGGAAGCGCTCGGTGGCTGAAGTGCTGCGCGACAACATCGCGCTGTGCAACGCGGCGATCAAGGAACGGCTCGGCATCAAGGCCAACGGATTTCGCACGCCTGGGGGGTTCGCCACGGGGCTGCACGGCCGGGAGGACCTTCAGCGAATGCTGCTGGGTCTCGGGTTCGACTGGATTAGCTGCGTGTACCCGGCGCATGAGATCGTGGATCTTGGCGGCAAGAACGCGAAGCCGGCCGAGTCGACGGTCGCCAGTATTCTGGCCAAGCAAAAGGACGCGCAGCCGTTTCGCTACTCGACGGGGCTGATCGACGTGCCGATGGCGCCGATCAGCGACGTCGGCGCCTTCCGCAACGGGCGTTGGCAGCTTGAGGATTTCATCGAGACGACGCGGAAAGAATTGGAGTGGGTGATCGAGCACCGCGCCGTGTTCGATTATCTTTCGCACCCTTCGGTGCTGGGCGTCGTGGACCCGGAGTTCAAGACAATCGACATGATTTGCGATGTTGTGGAGAAATCGAGCGGCAAGGCTGAAATTGTGACGCTGGACGTGATTGCGGAGCGGTTTAAGAAAGCGCTGCCGGCAAATTCCTGAGCGGGAGACGGTTGCAGCGTTAGATTCTTGGCCTGGAATGAAATGGCGATGAAGAGCGGTTTGCGTTTAGCGTGTTTTGTGTTTGCCGCGATAGTTTTCGCGGGCATGGCGTCGAGCGTCTTTGCACAAGGGTACTCGCCGGCGCAAGCTGAAAAGCACTTCACGACGCTGGAAGGCACGCGGGCCAAGCTCTTTGCCAGCGAGCCGGATGTCCGGCAAGCGATTTTCGTGAAGTGCGACGACCGGGGGCGGCTGTGGACGATTCAGTATCTTCAATACCCGAACCCGGCGGGGCTCAAGCGGGTGAAAGTCGATCGTTGGTCGCGCACGGTGTACGACCGCGTCCCGGAGCCGCCGCCGCGCGGGCCGCGCGGAGCCGACCGAATTACGATCCTCACCGATAGGGATGGCGACGGCCGGGCCGACTCGGCGAAGGATTTTGTGGACGGCTTGAACCTGGCGACCGGCGTGGAGTTCGGACACGGCGGCGTGTATGTGCTGCAGGTTCCTTATCTACTGTTCTATCCCGATAAGAATCGCGATGACGTGCCGGACGGCGATCCACAGGTTCTGCTCAGCGGCTTCGGCATGGAAGACGCCCAGGCGATGGTCAACCACCTCGCGTGGGGTCCGGATGGTTGGCTGTACGGCGTGAACGGGAGCACGACCACCTGCCACATTCGCGGCGTCGAGTTCCAGCAAGGCTGCTGGCGGTATCATCCGAT
>JAICUM010000352.1 GCA_025935855.1 Pirellulales bacterium
CGACATTCCGCAGGTTGTGCATCCGAGCGCCGCGAATGCGGACCGCTTCCCCCGGCAGGGCGGCAGGCGGTGGAAGCAGTTCGCTGGACATCGGTGAGCCGCCGCGGCCAAGGTGCAAACTAATCAGGCTATCACTGGTGAATTCCCCGCACAACCAAGGACATGGAGCCGTCGGACAACGACCGGGCGGCGCCTGAAACGCTTGTGACCGCTCCCCCACGCAGCTATCATCAAAGGTTCGTTTTTTCGCCCTTCGACCCGTCCAGCAACCGCATGCGCCACGTCCTCTCGGCCCTCGTGCAAAACGTTCCCGGCGTGCTCGCCCACGTCGCCGGCATGTTCGCATCGCGCGGCTACAACATCGACAGCCTCGCCGTCGGCGAAACTGAGAACCCCGAGCTTTCACGGATGACCTTCGTCGTGGTCGGCGACGACAACGTGCTGGCCCAGGTTCGCAAGCAACTCGAAAAGATCGTCACCGTCGTCCGCGTCGAGGACATCAGCTCGCAAGAGTTCGTCGAGCGCGATCTGATGCTCGTCAAGGTGCAGGCGAGCGCCGCGAACCGCGCCCAGATCCTGGAGCTGTGCAGCATCTTCCGCGGCAAGGTGGTGGACGTGGCGCCGGACCAGGTGATCGTCGAAATCTCCGGCCAGGAGAAAAAGATCGAAGCGTTCATCGACCTGATGCGGCCGTTCGGCATTGTCGAGCTGGCCCGCACCGGCCGCATCGCGATGGTCCGCGGCATCGAGAAACCTAATGGCGAAGCAAGCTCGCTCCGCCGCGTGACCGCGACCGGAGCCTGATCCTTTTCGGAGAAATGCAACTCAATCGCTCGCTCCTCAACTCTTATCAACGAGGTCCTCAATCATGAAACGCTTGGCACTCGTCGGAAGTCTGGCTTGCTTGCTTGCGGTTCATGGAATGTGCGCGGCAGGAGATTTCACGTGGACGTTTCAGCGGACGGGTTTCCGCAGCAGCTCCTCGAGCATGCCCCAAACAGCCGTGTCGATGCGCTCCAATCTTAGTTGGCCCGTCGTGTACGGCGTTGATCAAGGCATGCTGAACGCCTACTCGTTGTTCCCGGTCCCGAACCCCGGACAGGTTCCCATATCGCCGCCCACCAACTGGCATCAGATTGGCTCCAACCTGACGCAGTCCTTCCTTCCGTCCAGCAACCTCTACCTTCAGGCCGCGAGCGGATCGCCGGACGGATTTGGCGTGGCACTGCAGACGCCCAATGTGACCACGTCGCCGCCGGACGCCGTCATGGTCGGAACGTCGATCAGCGGTTTTCAACCGCCTATGAACGGGCAGCAAGCCCTCAAGTTCGACAGCCAAGGCCATCCGTTTACCGCCAGCGCCACGACCATCCCAGGATTGACCACGCAGGAGAAGCTGTTCGACGTCGCGCGTTCTGATTTCGGCGACGTTGGCGCCATCACTCAAGCGTCGGGAGGATTTGGCACGCTCACCTTCTGGCAGCAAAGCCCGCTCCTGGGCGGCGCCTGGCTCAAGTCTCCCGTGCCGGTGGACACACGCACTCAGCAAACCCTGTTTGGACCGTCCGCTGATCTCGTTTATGACTCCGCATCGCGGCCGCACATCGTCGGCGTCGATCAGCTGAAAAGCCTCAATTCGATCGTCGATTATAGCTTTGACATCATGTCGGGCGCCTGGACGGTATCGACGCTCGATACCGCCGCCTCGAACGGGCCGCCGATCGCCGACGTGGCGGCCGCGACAAACGACCAAGGCATCGTCGGCGCCGCTTGGGTCAACTTCGGAACGCTCAAATACGCCTATTTGGATACGAACGAACAATCGCCGCATTGGGTCGTGTCCACCGTGGCGACGGCCACTCCGGCAAACATACCGCTTGAGCTTTCGCAAGGCGTCGGCCTCGCTTACGACAAATCCGGGCTGCCGGTCATTTCTTTCGTGGATCGCAGCTCAAGGCAAATCTGGATCGCCTATGATCCGGCGTTGACCACGGCTCCGCCGACAACCGGCGACTTCAACGGCGACGGCGTCGTTGACGCACAAGACCTGAATGCGTGGAACGCGTCGTTCGCCGCAGGCAACGCTGACGGCGCCAGTTTCCTGGCGTGGCAACAAAACGCCTCGGGAACGTCGGCGCCAAGCCAGGCCGCCACGGTTCCGGAGCCGACGGCGTATCTCATCGCTCTACTCGCCGCGACCGCCTTGATTGGCGCGCCGCGGCGCCGTTCGCAGACAATTTGATTTGACGTTAACTCAACAGGATTTCTAATGGCCGCGACAATTTATTACGACAAAGACGCCGACCTCAACGCACTCAAGGGCAAGACCGTCGCCATCATCGGCTATGGTTCGCAGGGCCATGCCCACGCGCAAAACCTGCGCGACAGCGGCGTGAAGGTCGTCGTCGGTCAGCGGCCCGGCGGCAAGAACTACGACCTCGCCAAAAGCCACGGCTTCGAACCCGTCTCCGCCGCCGAAGCCGCCAAGCAGGGCGACATCGTCAACATCCTGCTGCCCGATGAGCTGCAGGCCGACGTTTACCGCAGCGAAATTCGTCCGAACCTTAAACCGGGCAATGTGCTGATGTGCTCGCACGGCTTCAACGTGCACTTCGGCCAGGTCGTGGCGCCGGAGGGCGTAGACCTGTTGCTTGTGGCGCCGAAGGGTCCCGGCCATCTGGTCCGCAGCGAGTTCGTCGCCGGCGGCGGCGTGCCGTGCCTCATCGCGCTGAGCGACAACGCGAGCGAGGACACCTTCAAGATCGGCATGGCCTACGCCAAGGGCATCGGCGGCACGCGCGCCGGCGTCATTCGCACCTCGTTCGCCGAGGAAACCGAGACCGACCTCTTCGGCGAGCAAGCCGTGCTGTGCGGCGGCGCCTCGGCTTTGGTGAAGGCCGGATTCGAGATTCTCGTCGAGGCCGGCTACCAGCCCGAGATGGCCTACTTCGAATGCTTGCACGAGCTGAAGCTCATCGTGGACCTGTTCTATCAGGGCGGGCTCAATTACATGCGCTATAGCGTGTCGAACACCGCCGAATACGGCGACTACACGCGCGGCCCGCGGATTGTCACTGAAGAAACCAAGAACGAGATGCGCAAGATTCTCGAGGAAATCCGCAGCGGCCAATTCGCCCGCGACTGGATTCTGGAGAACAAAGCCGGCGCCCCGTCGTTCAAGGCGACGCGCCGCCGCGAGCGCAATCACCCGGTCGAGCAGGTCGGCAAAGAGCTGCGCCGCATGATGTCCTGGATCCAGGAAAAGGAAGTCGATTAAGGCGTTTTCGCTGACTTTCGCTGCGGCTAGCCCCCATTTTGTTGCGGCGCCCGCTTCCCGCAACTTAAGATGAACTCTTTCGGCGCCCGATCGCGCGCCGTCGCGAGTGACCGGGGGCACGTAACTCATGCAGCAGTCATTGCGTCGATTGTTTCTCGCTCCGCGTTTACAGCGATGCGTTGCGATTTTCGCGATCGCGTGGGGCGGCGGCTTCGTGGAAGCGGCCACGTTCGCGCCCATCACTGGCTCGCTTGCCATTCGAGCCGGCAGCAAGCCGCCGCAAACCACGCCCGCCGTCATCGGCTCGGCCAATCTCACCGACTTCGATTTTCCAGCCGCCGTTGCCTCGGCCAGCTTGCTCACCTCGATTCCCAACGCGAGCCGATTCAACTACGAGACCACGGCCAGCAGCAGTTCCAACTCTGCGACCACGGTGATTCCGCCCAGCGCGACTGCCAATTCGAGCTTCGAGCAGCCCTTTACCACCGCCGGTCAGCAGTGGATCGAGGTGAACGCCACCGTCCTCAGCCCGGCCGACCCCGGCGTGTCCGCCTTCGTCACCTTCGGCCACACCGGCCAGGCGCCGCTCGTCATCATCGGCGACACGGCGGGCGGCTCGACTACTCGCATGGGTCTCTACGCGGCCGGCGCGTACTCGATCAAAGGCAACGTAAACACGCAGGCCACGGTGGCGCCGGCCCATGCGGGCGCCGTCTCCGGGTACGTGCTGATCGCCGCGCTCGGCGACTTCAACGGCAACCTGGTTGTTGACGCTCCCGACTTTACCGCCTGGAAAGCCGGCTTCGGCTCGAAGACCGGCACGTTCGCCAGCGGCAATCTCGACGGCGACATGGACACCGACGGCGCCGACTTCCTGCTCCTGCAACATCAACTCGGCACGCACGCCCTCGCCATCGCCGCCACCACCGCCGTCCCCGAACCCACCGCCGTCCTCCTCGCCGCTTGCGGCTTAGCGCTCATCAGCCCAGCCCGTCGCATCTCTCACTGCCGCACCAACCGTTCCGCCGCCCGTCGCGCCGCCATGTCGCCGGCGAGATAAAGCGCCACGGCCGACGACTTCTGCGCCCACACCTTCGGCTGCTTCACCCAGAACACCTTTTGCGATCCGGTCGCCTGGCACGAGACGCGGATCGCATCGCCGCGCCACTTGGCGGGCACCATAAACTGCACCGACAGCTCGTGTACCCCTTCGAGCGACGTCGTCGGCGACGGCCGTAGTGTAAAGAAGACCCCGTGCTCCTCATTCATCGTGCCGCTGGCGACGACGGCGTGCCTCGGCGCCACGCGGACGACTTTTTCGGTGATCGACTCCCGGCCGCCTTTCGTGCCGCCTAACGTCGGCGTCACATGCGCCACGACATTTCCGATCGGCGCCGGCAGCTCGCCGCCCAGCGACGCGGTGAACGACCGCGTCGATTCCACGGTCTTGGTGGTTTCCAAATCTTCGGCGAACTCGCTCTCCAGCTTCGTGCATGGCGAAAAGCCCACCACGCGCAGCCGCCGATCGGCGTCGGTCAGCTCGACGCGAATCGACTCGACGTCGCTGATCGATCCTTCGCCCAGATTCACCGAGAGCCGCAGCGTGCAATCGATCACGCGCTCGTCCGGGTGCGTTTCCAGAAAGGCCGGCGTCGTCACGTCGCGGCATTCGATCGCCCGGCCGAAATCGAACTTGAGCTGCGGCTCGCCGGCGGCCGCTCGCTCGGGGGAAGGATTCGCAACGGCCAGAATCGCCGTCGCCATAAATGCAGAGAACACGTGCGCTGAGAGTCGCATGAGGGAAGGCTCCTACTTCCTGAGCGTTCACGGCTGAATTCCTATCAACCGCCGAGACGCGCACCGCCCGCCTTCCTACTGCGGGACTATCCTTATTCGGTCAGACGCTTCTACGCAGGGCGAGGTTCAAAGGTTTGCTGGGGGTCGGGGTTGATTTTAGTATTGGGAAAAAAGAAAAAAAAAATAATAGCCCCTAGGAAAAGAAAACCCACCCCAACCAATTAAAAAAAAATA
>JAICUM010000136.1 GCA_025935855.1 Pirellulales bacterium
GAGGGCTGCAGTACATCCACAAGCACGGAATGGTGCATCGCGACATAAAGCCCTCGAACCTGATGGTGGCGCTGGTCGATGGAGACCAGGTGGTGAGCGATTCGACGCTGACGCAATCGATCGAGGGACCGCGGGCGGTGGTGAAGATTCTGGACCTTGGCCTCGCGCTCTTGGCGGACGACAACCAGGAGCGGCTCACCCGGCTGGATCACAAGGCAATGGGCACCGGCATGTATATGTCGCCGGAGCAGTGGCGGACGACGACCGTCGATATTCGGGCGGACATTTATAGCCTGGGATGCACGCTGTATCACCTGTTGGCGGGGAATCCGCCGTTTTTTGATTCGGACCTGCGGCCGGAGAAGGCGCACGAGAAGGCGCCGGCGCCGCCGATTCGGTCGAGCACGCAGCCGATTCCCAAAGGGCTGTGGGACGTGCTGCGGAAGATGCTGCAGAAACGGCCGGAGGATCGATATGCGACGCCGGCCGAAGTGTCGGCGGCGCTGGCTCCGTTCGCGGAGGGGAACCACCTCGCGGGGCTCGTGCTGAGCTCGACGGGCGGCGAGACGCTGCGTGAGCATTTGCTGCCGACGAAACCGGATGGCACCTCGAAAACCGACACGTGGAAGTCACGTTCGCGCTTCGCTTCCGGCGGGATGCGGCCGTCGCGGCGGTTGCTGGTTGGGAAGTTGTTGCCGCTGGCGCTGATATCGCTGTTCCTTGGCGGAGCGGCGTGGCTGCTCGTTTCCAGCAGCGAGCAAAATGAGGCGCGGCGCGCCGAGGAGGCGCGGACGACTCTGGCGAGTTTCGCCAAGAGCGCGGCGATTCGCGATTTGCCTCAAGAGCTAGGCAAGCGGTTCGACGTGCTGACGAAGGAGGCGGCCGATCCTAAATTGATCGAGCTCGTGAGCGGGCTGAACGCCACTCCGGACGATGGGCAGCTCTTGATGCAACTGAAAGAATGGATCGTTCATCTGCCGGACAGGTATGAGCAGCAGATGTCGGTGGATAGCTGGTTCGTGCAGAACGTGACCGGCGTGCAGGTCGCTCGCAGCCCGAAGGACGATGACAGCTACCTCAAGGACTACTGGTACCGCGATTATTTTCATGGCGAGGGGCGTGATCTGGATAAACAGGATCAAGAACTTAAGCGGCAGACGAAGCCGATCGAGCGCAAGCACCTCTCGGCGGTGTATTCCAGCAGCACGAGCCACCTGCTGAAGGTGGCGTTTTCCGTTCCGATTTGGAAAGAAACGCCGGCCGTGGATGGAGGAAAGGCGACGCGCAAGGTGATTGGGGTGCTGGCGATGTCGATGAACGTGAATGACTTCACGGTGCTCGATAAGTCGCTGTCCGGCGGGAATGAGGTGGTGCTAATCGATTTGCGGAACGACTACGTGGAAGGCGTGCCGAAGCGCGGATTGATACTTCATCATCCGCGGCTCGAGAAGGACAAGCCGAGCCGCGTGGGTCAGGAATTTCTGGCGCGGATTGACGAAGCCCAGCCGCTCACACGGCCGAATTTTGACGGGAAGGATTTTTTTCAGTCGGGATATCGCGATCCGATCGCCGGCGAGAAGGGGCCGAAGTATTGGGGGGTGTTCGAGCCGGTGCGGTATAAGATCGGCGATCCGGCGGAGGAGGGGGCGAGCGATCGGTTTGGGTGGTTGGTGCTGGTGCAGACGCCGATGGAGTGATGAGCCGATCACGGAGTCCTCCGGTTCTTTTGAGGCAGACACGATTTTGCGTCTGCTATAGCAGCTCGTGATCGGTCGAGTGCGGATGATTGCCTCCCTAATAGGCCCGACATTCATGCCGGGGTAATGAACCGAGCAAGCATCCTCGGCCGAGCACTAAAGCGCAGCCAACAATCGGCGATTTGCCGAGGCCGCAGTGAGCCGCGGATGATTTCGGCCTCGGCGACGGTCCGATGAAATACTGTGCCCACCGCTCGGCCGAAGAAACGAATCACCTAATCCGCCCCGGCATAAATGCCGGGGCTAATAGTAGCAAGCATCCGGCCATCAATAGCGCCGGTTTAGCTTGTGGAGGCCTATTCCTGGAGAGGGCTGGGAAGAGAGTTGAGGCGGGTCTGCACTTCTTTCAGCTCTCCCTAACTCTCTCCGTCGAGGAGCGGGGACCGGAAGGTTCTTGATCCCGTGAGTCCTGCGTCATTTGCAGGCGTAGGTCGATCGCTCCGGCGGCAAGGTGTTGGGCGAGCGTGGTGAGGAGCACCACGAGGATCACGCGCGGCTGGTCTTTGAGGAACTCCCCGGCGAGTACCAGCGCGAGGCCCGTGTGCTTCATGCTCAGGCCGAAGGCGAGTGCGGACCAGTTGCCGCGCGACAGGCCGAACGCGCGGGCTTGCAGGGTGGCGAAGGCGATGCCGATGAGGCAAACGGCGACGGCCATCACGGCGGCGAGCATGAGGACGCTGTTGGGTTCGCCAGACCAGATTTCGTCGATGGCCAGCGAGGCGTTGGCGTAGTTCAGCACGAGGATGGTGACGAGCGAAGTCAGCCGCAGCCAAGGCTTGAGCTGGGCGATGCGCTCGGTTCCGAGAAGTGTGGCGGCGAGCGCGCCGGCGAGCGACGGCAGAATCACCCACAGAGTGAAGCTCCAGCCGGAGAACTGGGTGACGACCAGCTCGATGCGGCGGGTGTCGGCGTCCGAGAGGGCCCAGCCCATGAACTTCAGCAGGTTCGGCGTGACGAGCGGGCTGAGGATGATCGAGACGATGATCAGGCTGAGGCTCAGCGCGATGTTGCCGCCAGCGTTCTGAGTCCAGCCGGCCGACGAATTGGCAACTGGCATGGCGGCGACCAGGGCGAGGCCGACGATCATGCCGGCGGTCACATCGTGCGGCGCGAGCCAGGGGAGTAGCGCGCTGAAGCCCATGACCAGTAGCGCGGGGCCAAGCCAGGCGACGATCAGGCCGACCAGCAGTGTCGAGGGGCGTTCCAGGAATTCATGCACCTGCGACCACTCGATTACGGCGGCGGCGCAGAACAAGAGCACGGCCAGGAGGAGCATCGAGATGCGCTGCTCGCCGACGCCGGGGAGCTTGACGGCGAACTCGCGGACGACCGTGCCAGGGCCGGGCAGGATGCCGGCGAGGGCGTAGGTGGCCACCAATGCCGGCAGGAAGAAGCGATGAAGCGTGGCGGCGATGCGCGTGATGGCCGCGTGCGCGGGGCGCTTGCTTTCGAAGGAGGCCATCGTCGCTTTCGGTTCGGTAAGGCTCGAAAAACCGCGGGATAGTTCCAGAATAGCAGACGGTTTGGAGCGTTTCAGGATCGATTTGAGCGTGCTTTTGCAAGGCGTTTTACGGCGGCGGAATCGGTGTGTGCATAGGCGGCGGGTTTTCCTACACTCTTCGGCCAAAATTCGACAACCCTGATCAACCCGTCCACTCGAGCCGATTGCCGCATGTCCAGAGTCGCCGCGTCGAGAGCCATCGCGGCGCTCGACTACTCAATTGTGAAGAGTTCTCGTTCAATGCCGCCGGCGGAACCAGCCGCCGAGGCGCGGGGCGGAGCGCCGTTGAAACTCCAAACGGTTGAAGCCGCGGACGCGGCTGCCGACGAGCGGTTGTTCTACGGCTGGGTGATGGCGCCGCTGGCGACCCTGGTCATGATCTGCAGCGCTCCGGGGCAGACGTACGGCGTGATGTTCTTCACGCCGCGGATTCGCGAGGCGCTGGGGCTGTCGCAAACGACGATGTCGGCAACGTATCTGCTGGCGACGTTGTGCGCGGCGGCGCCGCTGTCCTATTTGGGCGGGCTGAGCGACCGGCACGGGCTGAAGCGGTCAATGTTGATCGCGGTGGCGGCGCTGGCCGCGGCTTGCCTCTTCGCCTCGACGGTGCAGGGCGGGGTGACGTTGTTCCTCGCGTTTGTCGGCTTGCGGATGCTGGGGGCGGGGCTCTTGAGCTTGCTGGCCACCAACACGCTCGCGGCGTGGTTCGATCGGCGATTAGGCGCCGCGTGCGGAATCATGCAGTTCGGCTTGGCGGCCTCTATGGCTGTGGTGCCGATGGCGTTTATTTCGTTGATTGGGGCCGTCGGGTGGCGGCATGCGTATGCGATCCTTGGTTGCGGCCTGCTTGTTGGACTGCTGCCGCTGCTCGTGGCGGCGTATCGACAGCATCCGCGGGAGGTGGGGCAGTTGGTTGACGGGGTACAGCCGGAATGTTTGCCGCGCCGGCGCGGCTGGCGGCTAGGCGCCTCAGAGGCGGTCGATCCGCCATCGATGAATCTGCGTGAGGCGGCGGCGACCAGGATGTTCTGGGTGCTGATGATTGCCACCTCGGCGTGGTCGCTGATTGCGACGGGGCTGGTGTTTCATTTGGAATCGCTGCTTGGCGCATGCCAACTCGTCGAAGCAGAGGCGGCGTGGGCCACGCCGCTGATGGCTGGAGCGATGGCGACGGTGCAATTGGCCAGCGCGGCGCTGATCGATCGCGTGCCGATTCGCTGGATGATTGCCGCGGCGCTCGGTTGTGCGGCAATGGCTTGTGGAATGCTGGCGACGCTGTCCGGCTCGGCGGCGCTCGCCTCTTACGTGGTTTTCGGCACGGGACAGGGGCTGATGAGCGTGGTGTCGAGCGCGTCGTGGGCGCAGTATTTTGGGCCGGCGCATTTGGGGCGAATCCGCGGCACGGCGATGACGGTGGGGATTGCCTCCAGCGCGATGGGGCCGCTTGTGCTGGGGGCGTCGGCGGATTATTTGGGCGGGTTTGGGCCGGCGCTGTGGGCGTGTGGGGCAGTTGGACTGCTGGTTGCCGCGGGAGGTTTGCGCGGACACGATTGCGGATTTGGGATTGCTGATTGCGGATTGGACGAGTGCGCGTTGGAGGAGTTTGGGTTAGCGGCGTGACCAGTAGGTCCCTTCTGCCGGAAGGGACCTGGACTCATCACAGGCGCCGAATTGAACGATTGCGGAGGTCCCGCTTGGCGAGCGGGACCTACAGGCCGATGTGTTTTTTAACTTCGGCGAGCTCGGTTTTGAGGGCGGCGACTTCTTCGCGGAGACGTTGGAGTTCGGCGTCGAGCGGGGTAGCGAAAACCGAAGGGGGTGGGGCGCTGGTGTCGACAGTTGCGGCAGCTTCGGCATGGTGGGCTGAAGTGTGCGGCGCAAAGGAAGCAGCCGACTCATCGCCGTGACCGGTGTGCTCGGCGCGCAGCTTGGCGAGCTCTTGCGGTTGGTAGAGATTGTGCGTCACGACGCCGCCGCGGCCGGGGGTAGTCAGATAGATCAACAAGTTCTTCTGCCGCAGGCGATCGACGATCGGCATCAGGTCGCCGATGTCTTTGATGGGTTCCATGCGCGCCGCGCGGCCGCGAAGCTCGCCAAGGGTTTGGGCGCCGCGGAGCAGTAGCTCGGTCATCACGGCGAGCTCAGCCTTGTCCACGCCGAGCCAGTCGTAGAGCAGGTGGCGGTACTTCTCGACGCGGCCGTCGCCCTGGATGAGCGAGACGGCGCCGGACTTGCGCAGCGAGTCAAGAGCGGCTTGGGCCTGCGCCTCGTCGAGCGTCATCTGCGGGAAGCGGTTGCTCTTTTGGTTCGAACCGGTGACGACCCCATTGATCGACATCGGGTAGTTGTCGGGCGTGGTCTTCGCCTTTTCCGCGAGGACGCCGACAACGCGGCGCTCGTTACGATCTAACTGACGCCAGCGCGGGGCGGCGGAAGGGCTGGCAACTGTTGCTTCGCTCATATTCTGATCCAGCTTTGTATGGGTGGCACGCTCTGAGGTCCGCCGAAGGGCGTGGCGATTGTCACTCAAGGCAACCACGCCCATCGAAGACTCTGGGCGTCCACCCTCGGTCGTATTCCTGGCTTGGCCGTGCCCCCATTCTCTGGAGTTACAGACTCGTTACAAGCGGCGGAGCCGATTCCTCGTAGGATGGCGCTGGGCGGAGGGTTGAGACGCCCAGAAGTTGTTTCAAACCGGGGGCTAGCGCCCGGTTTAACTCAATTAGTTTAGAAGTCACTTCTAGCCTCTTTTAAGGACCCGGGACCATGCGACGTGTGATTGGAATGGTTGTGACATTCGTCTTGCTGAGTTTGGCGGCAGTCGCTCCGAGCGGCGTGCTCAAGGCGGAGTCGCCGTCGGCGGACGAATTGCGTGCGGAAGGGCCAGCGGGATTGCAGAAGGCGCTGGCCTCGTATGACGAGGCGGTGGAGGCGCTGGCGAAGGACGAACAAAAGGCGATGTTCAGTTGCATCGCCGCGCCGACTTCAGACACATCGCGGGAAGCCTTGAAAGCGGCCGTTGAGACCGCCGCCGCGACGGTGGACGAGGTGGCGGGGCAGCGAAATGCGACCGTCTCGCGGTTGTACTGGTACACGGACTTTGAGCAGGCAAAGAAGGCGGCCGCCGAGAGCGGCAAGCCGATACTCAGCTTGCGGATGCTCGGCAAGCTGACGGACGAGTACAGCTGCGCGAACAGCCGGTTCTTTCGCACGGCGTTGTATTCGAATAAAGAGATCAGCGACTACCTGCGAGATAATTTCGTGCTGCACTGGCAGAGCGTGCGGCCTGTGCCGCGGATCACGATTGATTTTGGCGACGGGCGGAAGTTGGAGCGGACGATCACCGGGAACAGCGCGCACTATGTGCTGGATGCCCAAGGGCGGCCGTTGGATGTGCTGCCGGGATTGTACGGGCCGAAGGCGTTTCGGGAGTGGCTGGAGAAGTCGCATGAGCTTGCCAGCCGGCTGATCGACGTGGCGGAGACTCAGCGTGGCACGTGGCTCGCGTCGTATCATCGGGAACGGCTGAACGAAACGGAAGAATCGCTGCGGGCGGACCTGGCGGCCATCGCGCCGCAACTGTTGCCGCAGGACGTGATTGGGCCACAACAGGCGAATGCTCCACGAAGTGCGAGTCCCGCTCCCACGGCCGCCCAGGCGGCGGTACGGGCGGCAGTTAAGCAGCAGGCCGAAGCGCCGCTGGTCGCGGCGCTATCGACCGTGCCAAACGAAAAAGCGCTTCTGGCCGAGGATGAAGAACTTTGGCAGCGGATGGCGGCGAGGCATGGGGAGTCGGCAAAGTTGGACGAATCGAGCGTCGCCCTCATTCGAAAGGAAAAGCCGGCGGATCCCCGCGCGGCCGGGCTGCGGGCGGTGAGCAAGGCACGGATCGAGGATCCGATTCTGCGGGTGGTGCGAAATTTCGAGCAGGCGATGGCAATCGACACGGTGAAGAATGAGTACACGCTGCATCGGACGATTCATCAGTGGTTTGTTCGAGGCGAGGCGCCAGCGGATGTAAGCGCGCTGAATGAGCGGGTGTATGCGGAGCTGTTTTTGACGCCGTCGAGCGATCCGTGGTTGGGGTTGGCGCCGAAGGAGGTGTATACCGGGCTGAGGGGCGGCGGGCTTGCGGAGGCCGCTGTTAATGTCTCGAAATAGAATGCTGAAGCGACTCCATAGCGCTGGGCTATGTGAATCCCTCCCCTAGCCCCTCCCTTCGAGGGAGGGGGAGTTAGGATAGAGGTATGCCGGTGCAGACGATTCTTACCGTTGAGGACGACGCCCCGATTCGTCGGGGCGTTGTTGATGCGCTGAAGTACGCGGGGTATCGCGTGCTGGAATCGGGGCATGGCGAGGAGGGTTGCCGGATGGCGGTGCGGCAGGAGTTTGACCTCTTGCTCTTGGACATGGTGCTGCCGGGCAAGACCGGGCTGGAAATTCTGCGAGAGGTTCGCAACGTGCGGCCGACGCTGCCGGTGATCATTCTGAGCGCTCGCGGCGAGGAGAATGACCGCGTGGCGGGGCTGCGGCTGGGGGCCGATGATTATGTGGTAAAGCCGTTCAGCGTGAACGAGCTGCTGGCGCGCGTGGATGCGGTGCTGCGGCGGTCGCCAAGCCGGCCGACGGATGTGGAGTGCTTCGACATCCCCGATGGGCGAGTGGATTTCGCGCGGAGCGAAGTGCAGTTCGCGAGCGGCGAGCGAGTTGAGCTTTCGGAGCGCGAGTTGGAACTGCTGCGCTACCTGGCGAAACACGCGGGGCGGAGCGTGACGCGGCAGGAGCTTTTGGAGAATGTGTGGCAAATCGACGCCCGCGGGGTGAGCACGCGGACGGTCGATATGCACGTGGCCCGGCTGCGCGAGAAGCTGCGGGACGACTCCGACGAGCCGCGAGTGCTGCTGACGGTGCGCGGACGGGGGTACATGCTGGGTTTGGCTAACGGCTAACAGCTTTCTATGAAACGTCCGTGGCAAGTTTGGCTGGCGTTTACTGTGTGCAGTGTGGTGCTGTGCGCCGCGATGGGCTGGCTGACGGTGCATGCCGTGCGCGTTGATCGGGAGCGGAGCCGGGCGCGGGCCGAGGCGGAACTAGAGCAGCGCGTCGGGCTGGCCTTGTGGCGGATGGATACGAAGCTGGCGCCGCTGATTGCGCAGGAAATTGCGCGGCCGCATGCGTTTTACGATTCGTTTGTGATGACCAGCGCGGGCGGCGGGAAGGGCGTGGGGCCGGTCGCGTCGCCGCTTTTGAATTCGACGACGCCGAATGTCATTCTAAATTTTGACGCGACGGCGGAAGGCCAGTGGAAATCGCCGCAAGCGCCGCCCGAGCGGCAGGCGCCATTGGCGCTGGCCAATGGCATGTCGCCGACGGCGATGACGTCGAATCGAAATCGGCTGGCTGAGCTGGCGAAGAAGGTGGACGTGCCGGCGCTGATTGCGCAGTTGCCGGCGGAGCCGCTGCCGCAACAAGTGCTCGGCTGGCCGAGTGCCGCGCCAAATTCTGAGTCAAATCCCGAGGCCGGCGAAGTGAACTTGCGGCAGCAGAAGGAGCCGTCGCAACAGGCGTTCTTGGCTCCTCCGCTTGGCGGAAATGACGACAAAAATCCGTTTGATGGTGATGAACAGCCGGTTGCCAATGGCCCGGCGACGAAGCCAAGTGTCGCCAATCAACAGGTCGCGCAGAGCGCCAATGACTTCGGCCAGCGGCAAAGCCGGTATCAACAGGCGGCGCAACAAGAGTTCACCAAGCAGCGTGGGGCGAACAGTTTTTGGGCCCAGAACGCGGCGATGCCACAAGCGCCGGTGGTGGAGAACGCCAGCCGGCCGGTGTGGATGGGCGATGAGCTGCTCCTCGCGCGGCGGGTAGAGCGCGGCGGCGAAACGTCGGTGCAGGGCAGTTGGCTGGATTGGCCTAAGTTGAAGGCCGATTTGTTGTCGGAAGCGGCGGCGCTGTCGCTGAATGCCGATCTCGTGCCCGTGCGCTCGGAGGCGGAGGCCGAGCCGACGCGGATGCTGGCCGGGCTGCCGGTGCGGCTCGTCGTAAACGACGCCGAGTCGGCGATTGCCGGACTGGCGGCGGTGGATGCGCCGTTTCGCTGGGCGCTGGGATTCGGATGGGTGGCGATGGGGCTAGCGCTCGCGGCGGTGGCGGCGCTGCTGTGGGGAGTGCTCGCGCTGAGCGAACGGCGGGCGGCGTTTGTTTCGTCGGTGACGCACGAGCTGCGCACGCCGCTCACGACGTTCCGCATGTATGCGGAGATGTTGGCCCGCGACATGGCGCCACCGGCGAGCCGGCGGGAGTATCTGGAGACGCTCAAGAAGGAGGCCGAGCGGCTGACGCATTTGGTAGAGAACGTGCTGTCGTACGCGCGGCTGGAGCGCGGGCGGCGGCCGCAACGATCAGAGGGGACGACGGCCGAGGCGCTGGTGATACGGTTTGAACCGCGGTTGGCGGAGCGCGCCGCTCAAGCGAATATGCGACTGGAGTGCGATGTTGAAGAAGCCGCGGCTACGGCGGCGCTCATTACGGACGTCGGTGTGGTGGAGCAGATACTTTTCAATCTTGTGGACAACGCCGCGAAGTATGCGGCGCGGGCGGCCGACCGACGCATCCAGCTCAAGGTTTCGCGCAATGTACGCTCGGCCTCGTTTACCGTGCGCGACTTTGGGCCCGGGTTTGCGTCGCCGCGTGAGGCGGCGCGGTCGGCGCCGTTCAGCAAGAGCGCTCAGCAAGCGGCGGAGACGGCGCCCGGCGTGGGGCTGGGCTTGGCGCTGTGCCGGCGGCTGGCGCGTGAACTGGGCGGGCGGTTGGAAATCGCACCGAACAACGGCGAAGCCGGGGCGTCGATCACACTGATTCTGCCGACCGATGCGTCGTAGAGACGCCTTGTGGTATAATTGTTGCGTTCCACAAACTGCGTAAAAACAGCCGATCGAGCAATCATGTCCGCTCAACCGAAAAAGCTGCTTTCGCCCGAAGAGTATTTGGCGCTTGAGCGGAAGTCGCCCACGAAGCACGAGTACCATCGCGGCGAAATGTACGCGATGAGC
>JAICUM010000660.1 GCA_025935855.1 Pirellulales bacterium
CAATCTGAATCTGCTCAGCCAGTCAGACGGCACCCCGCGCAGCCGCATGCTGGAGCTCTTCAAAGAAAACCCCCGCTCCGTCCTCCTCGGCGCCGACAGCTTCTGGCAAGGCGTCGACGTCCCTGGCGACGCCCTAGAGCTGGTCATCATCGCCAAGCTCCCCTTCAGCGTCCCCGACCACCCGCTGCTCGAAGCCCGCCTCGAAGCCATCCGCGCCGCCGGCGGCAACCCCTTCCGCGACTACCAGCTCCCCGAAGCGGTGCTCAAGCTCAAACAAGGCTTCGGCCGCCTCATCCGCACCAAACGCGACCGCGGCCGAGTCGTGATCCTCGACCCCCGCGTGCTCACCAAACCCTACGGCCGCACGTTCCTCGACTCCCTCCCCGACTGCCGCCGCGTGGAAATCACCCGGCCAGCTCGCGTGGTATAATGGAGTTTCTTTGAGGAGAACGTCCGATGATTGATTGGCGCCTGTAATTGATTTCAAACGGCGATATCTGCCATGGCCAACTTTGCGCCGCCGGCACGCGCGTTTTGGTCACAAACATTCTCGATAGCTTGGCGGAGGGCGCGAGCCGCGAGGTGATTCTGAAAAGCTATCCGTCATTACGTCCGGAACACATCGACGCCGCCGTCGCCTACGCCGCTGATCTTGCTCGCGAAGAAAGTCTTCTCCCACTCGCTGGCTTATGAAATTCAAGCTGGACGAGAATCTGCCTGCGGAAATCAAGGTGGACTTGAACGCTGCAGGCCATGAAGCGGATACCGTCGTTGACGAAGGTCTAGGCGGCGCTTCCGACTCCCAGATTCTCTCGCAGGCGAATACTGAGGGTCGCGTTTTGCTGACGATGGATAAAGGAATAGCGGATGTCCGAACCTATCCGCCCGAGCAATTTTCTGGGATTGTGCTTCTCCGGCCGACGACCCAAGGCCGTAGTGCGACTCTAAGTTTCGTACGGCGACATCTCCCAAAGCTATTGGCAAGCGATCTCGCCGGCCGCCTCGTCATCGTTTCAGACTCGGGCATTCGGGTCCGGTGAGACACATCCTCTAAAAGTTTAGCCCGCGACCAGCGAGGGGAGCGCGTGCCGCGCCATGTGCTGTCCATTTCGTGTAGACTGGGTGCTCGCACCCACCTTTCTTCCCCAACTTCAACCATCCTCCAATGCCATACGTCGCCCCAATAAGTTACCGCCGCTCGATACAAACACTCACCACGCTCGCCGTGGCTCTGCTACTCCTAGCCACAAGCAAGCCAGCCCCGGCCGCGCCGAATTCCATCACGCTCCAGTCTCCGAATCGTCAAAACGAAATTCGAGTGGATGCCAGCCCTAATCACGAAGCGATCACATACTCCGTCCGCCGCAACGCGGTTCAACTGATCGAACCCTCAGTCATTGACCCCATCCTCACCGACGCAGGCTCGCTCGCCAAAGGCGCCCAAATCGTCGATGTCCGCGAGGACGAGATCAACGAAACCTTCACCCTTCCCTGGGGCAAGACGACCACCGTCGCCAATCGCTGTTCTCGCGCCGTCGCCACGTTAGCAATGCCGTCGGGCCTTCGCTGGGAAGTCGAACTGCGCGCCTACGACGACGGCGTCGCCTTCCGCTATCGCATCCCCGCGCAGCCCAACGTGAAGGAAATCACGATCCGCGACGAAGCGACGGAATTCCGCCCCGCCGCCAGTCCCCGCGTTTTATTCGACACCCTCAACGGCTTCGTCTCCTCGCACGAAGCGCTCTACGAGCACAAGCCCCTCGCGGAGGTCCCAACGGGCCGGCTAATCGACATGCCGATCCTGCTCACCTGGCCCAATGGCACAGCCGCCGCCATCACCGAAGCCCGCGTGCTGAACTTCGCCGGCATGTATCTAGAGCGCCCTTCGACCGATGACTCCCGCCTGCGCGGCCGCCTATCCCCGCTGCCAACCAAGAAAAACCTCGCCGTCACGGCCAAGCTCCCGCTCGAAAGCCCCTGGCGCGTCATCCTCCTCGCCGACGCCGCCGGCAAGCTCCTCGAAAGCAACCTGCTCCTCTGCCTCAACGATCCGCCCGAGGGTGACTTCACCTGGGCCCATCCCGGCAAAACCTCCTTCCACTGGTGGTACGGCGAATTCGAGGACTTCTACAAACCGCCGATCAAGCCCGGCGCCTACTTCGAGAAGCACAAACAGTACATCGACTTCTGCGCCGCCCACCACATCGCCTACCACGCCGTCTCCGGCGACGGCCGCCCGTGGTACGTGCAATCGAATAAGAAACCGGGAGATTACGGCGCGCCCGGGCCGGACGCCGACGTCTGTACGCCGCTGCCCGAACTGGAACTCCCCCGCATTCTCGACTATGCGAAACAGCATGGCGTCGGCATCCGCCTCTGGGTCCACTGGAAGCCGCTCAGCCGCCAGCTCGAAAAAGCCTTCACCCTCTACGAATCCTGGGGCGTCAAAGGCCTGATGGTCGATTTCCTCGACCGCGACGATCAGGAGATGATCGACTTTACCGAACGCATGCTCG
>JAICUM010000767.1 GCA_025935855.1 Pirellulales bacterium
CCCTTTGGCGAGTGCCGGATGCTTTACGCCACGCCGCATGCCGGCGGCAGTCACGATGCCGGCGCTCCACTGAAAGTTGTTGCGGACGGCCACGGGTTTTGACGGTTCTACCGGAGCCGCTTGATCGGACGCCGATGTTTGGCTAGCCCTCGCGGTTGAAGTTGGCCGCGCGTCTTGCAACGCAGCCGCGGAAACAAACTGCATCGAAAGCAGCGCCGGCAAGGCCATCCCCACAAAACAACCGGGCGCCCAGATGAACGCCTGATCAATCAGAATGACCCGCCACCACCCGCGCCAGCGCGCTAGGTTCGCTGCAACCGGCTGAAAGACTTTGCCCAGATGACTGAGCGAGATGGCTTGGCCGCCGAACGCGCTGGGAATGGCGCCGACGTTGGCGCCGTTGCCCCAGCCTTTGTCGCGCACGTAGTTGCCATACAGCGAATTGCCGAGCCCGCCGCCGCCGGCAAAGCCAATAAAGGCGCCGATGACGCCGATTTCGGCCAACCCAACGGCCGGAAACCGTCCTTCGGTCGCCCGGAACGCCAGCGCGTTGACGGTCAAACTTCCCGGCGGCGCCTCCGGCGACGGGACCGTTCCGAAGCGAAGAAAGCCCGCGAGCACTTCGACCCACGTCCGCAGCTCGACCAGCGTGCAGCTCACGGCTAGGCAGAACAGCAGGACAAAAAAGACCTTCACGGTCATCACGGCCTGCAGCGTGTCGTAGATCTTTTTCCCAAATAGAACCGGCAGAAACGCGGCCGTCGTGCAACCAAACGCGACGAGCATAACAGCGTGCCGCGTCTCGTCATTTGGTACGATGTCATAAATCAAAGCGACGATAATCGCCGCCGCATGAAAGGCGAGCCCTGGGACCATCGCCCCCAAGCTGAGCAAGATGAAAAACGCCGTCCAGAAGTGCGGTCCGGGGCGCGTTCGCAAAAAGCCGGTGAAAATCGGTTCGCCGCAATAGAGGGCGTATCGCCCCACCTCCAGGTTGTAAAAGACCTGCAGGACAATCGCCATGGTGGCCAACCACATCAACCCGCCGCCGTAGCGGGCCGTGATTTCAGGGCCGAAGAGCCATTCGCCGCCGCCGATTTGCACGCCCATCATGACGATGCCGGGCCCGAGCAGCGAGCGCCAACTTTTCCACGAGATGACCGGCGGGGCGGGCAGATCGGCGTTTTCCCACGGCGGAAGGCACGTCTTCGGCGGTCGCCAAGAAGCAGGCCGCATAAGCGTCGGACTGATGGCAACAGCCTCTGCAGCCATGAAAATCATCCAGAGAAGGTGTTGACTCGCGAGCGACGACTGACGGCGCTTGCGCGGATTGGAGGTCGCTCAACGGCCATCTAGTGCGGCGATGCTTGCCAAAGGGGTTTCGGCGCGGTTAATTATATGATAATTAAATAGCGGTGCAACGATTTCTTTTCGACTAATTCTCAGAATCATTCTGCGAAGTTTCGTTGAGCCGAGCCGAGGAGAAAGCATGTCTGGACCGCGTCGATTGGAAGGCAAACGAGTCCTAATCACAGGCGCCGGGACTGGCATCGGGAGCGGCGTTGCGCGTGTGTGCGCCGACGAAGGCGCCAATGTGGCTATTCACTACTCGCATTCCCAAGCCGGCGCTCGCCAGACCGCCGACGCGATTCGCTCCAGCGGCGCTAACGTGGCGACGTTTCAAGCCGACCTCGCCGACGTCGCCGCGGTGAAGCGGCTCGCGCGCGAGGCGCAAGAGTTCCTCGGCGGCGTTGACGTCCTGGTCAACAACGCGGGAATCACCTTCAACGCCCGGCTCGACCAGGTGACGCCTGAGCAGTTCGATCGCA
>JAICUM010000624.1 GCA_025935855.1 Pirellulales bacterium
CAAGCTGAAAATCACGCAGGGCTACGAGCTGAAGGTGCCGCTCGCGTCCACGATGCTGCAGTTCATGATGAAGTGGAGCGACACCGGCAAGGACGACTTCGCCACATCCCTCTACGACAAGCGCCGCATTCCCGTCGTGACCAACGTGACGCTGGAGATGCAAAGCGACCCGGTCGAACCCGACAACCCGGTCTCGACTCCCGGCCTCGGCAACAACGGCAAGCCGACAGACCCCGGATTCACTGAAGACCCGGCGAAGGACCCGCCCATCTGCGCAACGATCGGCTGCGGTGTCACGGGCACGAATCCGAGCGATCCGAATGGGACCAGCGGTGGGTCCGTGTGCCCGGGGAGCAATACCACTTCATCCACGACGTTGCCCGCCGATGTGCTGTTCGACTTCGGGCAATCGACGCTCACCGCGCAGGGCAAGCAGCAGCTCGACCAACTCATCGCATCCGCGAAGGGCATCGAACTTGCTGGGCCGTTCCCGCCGGAATTGCAGCACTATCTTGTCATCAATACGGGCATCGGCACGGCTGCCAAGGAGCCGGAGGCGGCGAAGACACTCGTAAAGCTGCTTATGTCGACAAGCGCCGACGCGACGATCAAGGCCAGAGGTCTAGAGCGGGCTGTTAGGTAAGCCCGCAGGAGGGGGCCTAGGCGCGCTCTGGCGGGGTATTCGGAAAAAGCGATCCGCCCACCGCAACCGCATTATCATTTTCTGCCGAGAACGAATTCGATTGCGGCCCGAAGCGGACCTGAGCCGGCAGGCCTTCAAGTCCGCGCGTAACCCGAATCGGACATTCCGCGGCTGTCCAAAAAGGTGAAAGTCTCTCGTATGGGCCTGCAGATCGGCAAGGTGTCCGTTTGCAAGGGTCACCGACTGATTGACATCGACACCGATGACTGCGCTCGCAGCCGTATCAAGAACGTGGTCTAGCAACTGACCGATGCGATCAGAATATGGTCGAATGCCAGGGCGTCGCTGTTCACGTCAAAGTCCTTGACTTCGGCCTTCCCGAAGTCGGAATTGAACACAAAGGTGCGGAGCACGCACCTCCCGTGAGGCTATCGCCGGCGCCTGCGATGAGGACGTCATTGTCGTAACGAAGGATTGCTGAGCATTTACTGAGTAAAGGGTGTGCCCGGTGGAGTTGCCGGGGTTGCTGGCAAGGTCGGCGGATCGTTCGATGTAACTGTGAATGTTGCCGTCGCCGACGTCGGCATGGAGTTTCCACGTGCCATCGAACGCGACAGTCGCCGTCCCGATCACAGGGGGACCCTTGTCGTAGATCGTCACAGTATTGGGCGATCCGCGTTCGGCTAAGATGGCTCAAAAAGAGAGCATCCAATTGCCCCGCCCGGCCAACCTTCATAGCGAAAATGGCCGGCCGTCTTTGATCCAGCGCAAAACCAATTGCCAAGCCGGCCCGCCATCTGGACGAACACAACGGCGAGCTTGGAAGCGCCTAGGTTACATTCATGCTAGCTGGCGTCTGCAGACTCAATCGCTATTGCCCACCTCATTGATCACGCGCTCCAGATCAGAGCGGATATCTTGCGCAACTTGACCCACCACGACGTGAGTGATGGCCTGCATAGAAGCAACGGGATCAACTGCGGACACTTCAATACGGCCGTCCTCTTGTTGCTGCAGAACAACGTTGCATGGTAACATCGTTCCGAGCTTGTCCTCCGCCAGGAGTGCTCGATAGGACAATTGCGGCTTGCACACTCCGATGATGAGGTACGGACGAAAATCAACATTGAGCTCCTTCTTGAAATTCGCTTTCATGTCGATCTCGGTGAGCACCCGATAATTATGTCGTTTGAGTGCTTCTTTTGTGGACATCACGGCGTCGTCAAAACTCATGTCTACAGTTTTTGTGAAGTGGTAGGTCATTTGCGCCGGCTCCTGTCCGCGTCCCACGAAATTCTTGGTCTTCAGACGCAAATTGACGTCCATCGAGTTTAAATATGAAATTCTAAGTAGTTTGGAGTGGATCGCATTGATGCAGATCAACCATTGCCGCGACTTTCAATGCGCTTTCGATGCGACGTTTTACAAGTGGCGCTCGCGCTAAGGCGAGATAGAGATCTCCGACGCCCGCAAGCTGAAGGCGCTGGAGGACGGCGCTGAAGAAGCTCCTGGCGGAGACGATGCTGGATGCATCGACGCTCAAGGAGATGCTCGGAAAAAACTTCTAACGCCCGGCTTGCGGAGGCGTGCCGTGACCTGGGCGATCCGGGAGAAGGATTACTCGCAGCGTCGAGCCTGTGTGGTCGTCGGTCTTCTGCACCCGAAAACCTATCGCTATGCGTCCAAGCGGACTGGCGATGCAGAACTGCGCGCCAGGCTGCGTGAACTTGCCTCTCAGCGCCGGCGGTTCGGTTATCGCCGGCTTGGCCTGCTACTGGCCCGTCAGGGCATCCGGCTCAATCACAAGAAGCTCTATCGGCTGTACAAGGAAGAGCGACTGTCCGTGCGCAGGCGCGGCGGCCGCAAGCGGGCTCTGGGCACGCGAGCACCGATGGCTGTCCCGCAGGACCGGAACCTGCGCTGGTCGCTCGACTTCGTCATGGACACGCTGGTGAGCGGGCGGCACTTCCGTATCCTCACGGCCGTCGATGATTTCACTCGCGAATGCCTTGGCCTGGTCGCAGGTACCTCAGTCACCGGCCCCCGGGTCGTGCACGAGCTCGATCGCATCATCGAGATCAGAGGCAGCCCCGGCATGATCGTC
>JAICUM010000460.1 GCA_025935855.1 Pirellulales bacterium
CGTGTGCCGCGTGAGCGTCAGCCGGTTGGGTCGGTGCAACTCCACGAGTTGCTCGCCGACGTCGAAAGCCTTCGGCCCCACGCAGCGGATCGTCGCCAGCCGGCCGTCGTCGGCCACGAGCAGTTGCTCCACCGGCGGAGCGGGTTTGTTTGGGTCGGCCGTTTTCATTTGATCGACGAATACCGATCGGCCGCCGGCGTGAATGATGACGCTCCCCTTGAGCAGGCCGGCGACAATGTCGCCGCTTTGGTACGAGGAGCGGACGTACGCCTCGTTCACTTCGGGCTCGGGGAAATCGAACGAGCGCGGCAGATCTGGCTCAACTTCCGTGGGGATGCTCGGGTCGCACCAAATGTACGAGTAGGGGCCGTAGCCAAACAGCAACTCCTCCTTCATGTGCGGCGTGATGAAGCGCGTGTGCTGGATCGAGCCCAGCGATTCGTCCCACGCGGCAAGATACTGGTAAATCGGCCGATGCTGAAGGCGCGCCAAATAAACCAGCACCGGCGACCAGTAGTTGAGCTGCCCGTAGTTGGGCGCGAACAGGACCGAACGATCCGGTTCGTTCGCCGTGAGTTCGGCCGCTTGCCGGCCGGCGACCGCGGCCAGCGCCATGCGACCGGGCATGCACCGCGGAAACTCGGCGAAAAGATCGCGGCCGGTGACACGCCGCAGGGCGTCCATGAACTGCATGCGGTGCAACAGCGTGGACGCCCAAAAATTCGACGATTGATCGCTCGTGCCGCTGGGCGTGAGCGCTTCGGTCAGCAAATAGTCGGTGTGCTTCTTGAGGGCCAGTTCGAGCCACGCGTTCGCCTGATCCGTTTCGCCCAGCAGGGCGAGTGCGGCCACCCCAAATGGGGCCGCGTCAACGCTGCCGTGGTGCTTGTTGTACCCGGCGCCGGCGTTCGCCGGAACTTGGAAGAAGGCATAGTAGGGCGCCATCACCGACACGATCGCCGCGCGCAATTCGTCGCGTTCCGCCGGCGACAGCCGGTCGTACAGCACGTCGTACCCTACCGCCAGCCCCTTGGTGATCCGCATTACCGCGTACGCCTTGCTCGCGTCCGGCGGGTTGTCCGCCTCGTGCCGCCAGATGCGGGCCGAGCTGAGCAGCCATTGGCGAGCATCGTTGAAGTACGGATCGTGCTCCGGCTCATGCAGCGCGCTGACGAAGGCGAGCGTCTCGACGATCGCCAGATCGTGCATCGCCGCGTAAAAGCGGTCGTACAGATTCTCGTACTGTGGGTCGTCAGCCTTGGTCGGGATCCATTCGGATCGCGGCTGCTGCCGGCGACACCACTCGGCGGACTCGATAAGGTTCTTCCAGATCCGGTCGCGCGGCGGCTTCTCCCGATCGGCGCGCAATGAGCCCAGCTCAGCGGCCGTGAAATAAAGCCGAGGATGAGACGTTAGCGGCAGGCCTTCAGCGGCAGCATTCTTGGTTCCGGCGAAAACAATCGCCACAAGTAGCGCTACACGCAAACTGGCTACACGTTCGCCGAACACTGGCCCGCCTTTGCAAAGTGGTGTCTTACTTCTGAAGATAGCTAAACAAATCGCGCCGGTCTTGGGTAGAGATCGAGTCCAGCAGTCCTTCGGGCATCAGCGAGACGTTCGACTCGTGCATCTCGGCGATGTCGTCGCGCGGCAGCGTGACGCGCTTGTTTTCGGCCGTGAGCAGCGTGACGCTCGCCCCGTCCTGCTCGGCCAGAATCCCGGTCACCGTTCGCCCGCTCACCGTGAGCACGACGTTGACCACGAACTCTCGGCGAATCACGGCGCTGGGGTCCACGATGTTCGCCAGCAGCGCCGCCACATCCTGCCGATTGGCGGTGGTCAGGTCCGGGCCGACCTTCGCGCCTTCGCCGTGCAGCGTATGGCATACGCCGCACTTGTTCATGAACACCGTCTTCCCGCGCGCCGCATCACCCGGCGCCGCGTGAAGATCGTTGTTGAATCGCCGCATCGCGGCCAGCTTTTCCTCCGGCGTGCCCGGACCCACGGCGCCCCACAGCTTGTGGACCAGTGCGTTGATTTCGTCGTTATTCAGCACGCTGAGCCTGCGTAGCTCCTCGATGCCGACTTCCGTGAGCGGAAACTCGCCGCGTTCGATCCGCCTGAGAAACGCCAGGGCCGAACCGGCGCGCGACAACAGCACCTCGCGAACTAACCGCCGCTTGGACGCTGACAAGTCCGCGTACTCTTGCACAAGCTTAGTCATGACCTCCGGCCGATCGTAACGCGCCAGAATATCCAGCAGTTCACCCAACTGCGCTTCTGGCGTTTTGTGGTTCACGCTTGGCAAAAGCAGCGGAACGACGTCCTCGCGGCCGAACTGCCGAAGCAACTGCAACGCGCGCCCCGCCGGAAGGGCGCCGCTGGCCTTGTTGAATTGCTGAGTCAGAGCCGCGTATGCTCGCTCATCGCCCGCCTGCAGAGCCAGTTCAAGCAAAACGTCATTGGCCGGCTCAGCCTGCCACAACGCTACGAGGTGCTCCTTCAGCTTCCCTGCGAGCGGCACGAACTCACGCCGCGCATGCTTAAGGGCAGCCGACTCATCTTGGGCCACCTGACCGAACAGTCCGCCCTGCGTGATTTCCACAAGCCCCTGTGAGCGCTCCGCCAGCCCTTGCCGTACCGCATCCAGCGCCGCTGGTTTGAATTGTTCCGGGGCGGCGCTGAGCAACGCGTCACAAGCGTCGTAACCCGCGGCCGTGCCTTCGCCCGACCAACGCCGCAACAGCCGCAGCGCATTGTCGCGGCGCATCGCGTTGGCCCAGCCCTCCGCCGGCGAAAACGCGCCGAGCAACTGCGGCACGGCGGTCATCGCCTTTGATTCGATCGCCCACCACACCAGCCACGGAACCCGGGCATCGTCCGCCGCCGCCTGCCGATCGATCATCTTATTTACAATAGCCAAACAAGCCTCGTCTGGAAGACGCTTCGCCGACGCGGCGAGTTGGCCCAGGACCGACGGGTTTTGCTCGGTCTGGGCGAGCCCTTCAAGCGCTGCAAGAGTCTTCGGACTCACCCGCCGAGCATCGCCCAAAAAGCGTATGGTCCAGTACCGAACATAAGGCTCCGGATGCTTCAGTAGCGCGAGGTTCGTCGGCTCGTCGATGTCCGTGGTGACGTGCAGCGCCCACAAGCTTTCCAGGCTGAGCTTCGCATCGGAAGTCTGCAGCGCCTGCTCACGCAACTGCGGCACGATCGACAGATCACGCCGCGCGGCAAGTTCAACACGCGCCCGGTCCGACCACCACCGATTCGAGTTTCCAAGCAGTGCGACAAGCTCCTGGCTCGAAAGCGCCGCAATATCGCACTTCGCCGTCTTCACGCCCGCCGCCGGCTCGATGCGATAAATGCGGCCGTTCGTGCGGTCCCAATTCGCGTCCGGGTCCGGATGGGCCGTTCGCTGATCGAAGAAATCGCTCACGTACGCGCAGCCGTCCGGCCCCACGCAAAAATCCGTGGGACCGCTCCAGGCGTCGTTGGCATTGAACAACACGTCGCCGTATTTCGCCGTCACGCCGCTGCCCGCGGGCGTCAGCTTCCACCACGATACGGTATGGCCAAGAAAGTTCCCCGCGACAAACGCGCCGCGCAATGACTGCGGCAAGGCGTCCGCCTGATAAATCGTACCGCCGGTCGGCGGTCCGCCGGGAACCTGATCGCACGTCTGTTGCGGAAAGTAATGGTATGCAAACAGATTGTGCAGCGAGCCATGCTTGCCAAAGCTCTTATAAAAGTAACCGCCTTGAACCGCCTGCACGAACGGCCCGCCGTTGGTCGAGTAGAACAGCTCGCCATGTTCATCGAACGTCAGGCCGTAGCAGTTCAGGCCCCCTTCGCAGAACAGCTCGAACTCCTTGGTGATCGGATGATACCGCCAGCAGCCTTGCTGGAACTCGACGCCGCGAATGTGGCAGGTGGTCGTGCTCCCGTTCACGCCGTACAGACAACCATCCGGACCCCACGCGAGGTGGTTGACCATCGCCTGGGCGTCTTCCATGCCGAAGCCGCTGAGCAGAACCTGCGGATCGCCGTCCGGCACGTCGTCCCGATTCTTATCGGGATAAAAGAGTAAGTAGGGAACTTGCAGCACGTACACGCCGCCGTGTCCGAACTCCACGCCGGTCGCCAGGTTCAAGCCGTCCACAAAATCCTTCGCCGAGTCGGCCCGGC
>JAICUM010000569.1 GCA_025935855.1 Pirellulales bacterium
GAATCTCAAGGTTGATCCGCCACGCCGGCGGGAGCAAGTCCCATGACGATCGATAAAACACTCAAGGTGCGCCGCGGCGCCACCAGCAATCGCAGCGTTCTCACCCGGGCCGAACGCCTGGAGCGGCTCAAGGAAACCGACCGTTGGCAAGAAGGCCAATCGCCGCTTGGGCTTCCGAAGGTCCGCGTGCGCAAGCTCTCGATGAAGAAGAAAAAGAAGAAGACCAAAGAGGATGAGGAAGGCGCTGCCGCGGGCGGCGCTGCGGCCCCGGCGGCTGGCGGCGGCAAGGCCGCGGCCTCGGCGAAGAAGTAGGTCCCTTCTGCCGGAAGGGACCTCGCGTCTGAGTGAGCGTTGCGCTCGACCTTTAGCTCTCCATGCTTGGGCAGGTCCCGCTCGGCAAGCGGGACCTACTCAAAACGACCACTGCTCGACGGCTTCCAATTCGCCGCGGGTGTTTTTCACGAGCCGGCAGCCTTGTCGCGTGACGTAGTTGGTGAGCATCGCGAACCGGCCGTCGAGCGCGCTTTGCATGGCGGCTTCCAGCCGGCCTTGTCGATCATAAAGCTGCCAGATTTCGCTGCTGGGGTGAGCGCCGCCCTCGGCAAGGCGTTCCAGCCTGACGGCGGTCTTCTCGCCAGCAAGTTGGCGAACTTCAGCGATACGCCGTTGCGGACCGGCGTTCAACACGCGCCAGCGGCCAAGGTGTACTTGAACGATTTCATTGTCTCCATCGCGTGAGACTTCGACGCCGGGGGCGCTCCGCCGCGAGGCGGCTGCTTCGAAGTCGTCGGCCGGAGATTGGCCGAGGCGGCAACCGGCCAGGCCTTCGGCGGAAAGTTCCTTTGGTAGGGCGGTTTTTGGCAGACGACGGCGGCTGCTGCTCAAGGCGACCATGGCTCAATGTCTCCGATTGGCGGGCAATTTGCAGTAAACGGGCGTTCCTGTCTTTTGAAGCGTCCGACGCGCCGCGGCCGTTACAGGCCAATTTCCGACAAATGGAGCTAATTTTCCGTTGATTCCGCGGCCCGAGTGGCCGCCAGGGTTCGGCCGCCGACAATCTCCCCCCTCGGAACCGCCCGGCGTTGACAAAGCAAAGTGACCGCCGGGCAAATGGTTGCTACACTTTGGCTTGCACACGCACCGGCGGCGAAATGAACAAGCGGGATGCTTCGACAGGCGGACGACTCGCATCATGAGGTCGAGCCATGTTCTCCCAGACCGTCGAATATGCCTTACGGGCCATGGTGCAGTTGGCTGCCGACGCGCCGGAGGCGTCCACCACGCGCCAAATCGCCGCGAAGACCAAGGTGCCAAGCGCTTACCTGGCCAAGGTGCTGCAATCAATGCGGCGCGCCGGGCTGATCCATTCGCGCCGCGGCGTCGGCGGCGGCGTGACGCTCGCGCATGAGCCCAAACACATCAGCCTGCTAGAAGTGATCGACGCGGTCGAGCCGCTCAAACGAGGCGGTGCCAAAACGCGAAGGGCCTCGCCGCTGCAGCGCACCCTGGACGCGGCGCTGGCCGAGGTGCGCAAGATGTTCCTGGCCACGTCGCTTGCCGACATGTTGCCCGGCGCCCGCCCCCGCAAAGCCGGAGGCCGCAAACGAAAAAAGCGCGGAACACGCAAGGCGGCGCGCCGGAGCGAATAATCTGCCGTCGGGTCTCGCGATGCGTCACGGGCGTGATTATTGCACCGTGCGCAGTCGGAACGGCAAGCTGCTGGCGACATGAGCGAAATACTGCCAGTGCCTGCAGCGAACCGCTGGCTCAAACCTTCGTCCTAGGGATAGCGAGTTGCAAGAGGGCGGCTCGTCGAGAGTGTTTGCGTCTTTAATGGAATGACGCCGGCGCTAAACGGGCCGACAGCTCGTTGCTTTCCGGCTTTTCACTTGCGGGGTATAATCAGGCGAGGCGAGCTTAACGTGTTGCTCTGGGGGGACTTATCGTCTCCAAGGTATTCATGAACCGGTGCAGCCTGTTGAACGAGCCTTTCCTTCGTGGTTCGCTTTGTCGCGTGTTTGCGGCGATTGCGACTACGGCGCTGGGTTTCATTGCCTTGATCGCGCCCAGCTTCGCCGCTGTTAAGCAGCCGCAACCGGCGCCTGCCGAGAACGTCGCCGGCGAAGCGCCCGCTGCGCCAGGGATTGCCGCGCTGGTCCGCGTGAATCTGCCGCTGGTGAGCGGCAGCGACGCCCCGCTGAAGCTCACGCTGACGCGCACCCGCGATCGCCTGGTGGCTGAAGCCCAAAAGCGCGGCGACGCCCGGCGGCCGGTCCTCGTGCTCCGCATCGCGCCGGCCAGCAATGCCGAAGGCGCAGGCGCGGGCAGCCAGTTTGAAGCCGTCCTGTCGCTCGCCCGATTTTTGAAAAGCCGCGAAATGGCGGACGTGCAAACCGTGGCGTGGATCCCGCATAGCATCCGCGGACACGGCGTTCTAGCGGCGTTCGCCTGCGACGACATTGTCATGGCGCCGGAGGCTGAAATCGGCGAAGCCGGCGTCGATGAGCTCGATCAAGGCGCCGTCAGCCGGACCGTGGTCGAAGCCTATCGCGAGATTGCCGACGCGAAGCGCACCATTCCCGTGGCGCTCGCCGTCGGCATGGTTGATCCGTCGGTCGAGGTGCTCGAAGTCGAGAGCCAAGACGGTCTGCGGTTCCTCGAACGGAGCGAGCTCGAAGAATTCAAGAAGGACCACGCCGTTGCAAATCAGCGGGTGCTCATTCCGCAGGGCTCGCTCGGCCATTTTACCGGTCGCGAAGGCCGCAAATTCGGGTTCGTGAAGTATCTGGCCGAGGACCGCGCGGCCGTGGCCAAGTGGCTACAGGTCCCCGTGGAGTCGCTGGAAGAAGAACAGCCGATGCTCGCCGACTGGAATCCGGTGATGCTCGACGTTCACGGCGAAATCACCAAGAGCTCGGTCAGCCAACTGAAGACGCTGCTAGGCAATCATCTGGGCTCCGGCGCCAACTGGATTGGCGTGCGCATCGATAGCGACGGCGGCGACCTCGCCGCGTGCATTGAGCTGGCGACGCAATTGGCGGAGTTGGATCCGAACTCAGTGCGGACCGTCGCCTATGTACCAGTCGAAGCGAAAGGCGGCGCCGCGCTCGTGGCCCTGGCCTGCGATCAACTCGTGATGGCGCCGGAGGCGGTCATCGGCATCGGGCCGGAAGCACAGCTCGCCGCCCGTCAGCCGC
>JAICUM010000003.1 GCA_025935855.1 Pirellulales bacterium
CACGGCATTTAAGGAAGCCCTCCAGTCGCAAAAGACTCCCGACCCCTTCAGGCTACCATCCCGTCGAGTTTGAACATCACTTTACATCCCAATAGGTGAAATCCAAATCGCGGGTTGTTATCATAGCCGAGGACTGCGTTCCGCAGTCGATATCTTTTCACCTCGCACGCCAATCGCTTATGCCAAAGCGGCTGGAACATGCAGCTTCCTACCACCCACGCGTCGCCGTCGTCGCGACGTTGGCGATTCTCTTGGCGGCCGCGCCATCGGCTCTCGCCGCCCAGCCGCTCGAGGTCAGCTCCTCCGGTCGCTGGCTCGCCCGGTTTTTGGACAAGCTCGACGTCGAACACCACTGGCTCCGCGGTCGCGAGCACGTCGCCTGGAAGACCGGCGTCATCTTCAAAACTCGCAACGGCCAGCCCGTGCCTCCGCGCAAGGACGAAGGCACGTACTGTAGCGCGTTTGCCGCCGCCGTCGCCCAGAAGCTCGGCGTGAAGCTGCTCTGCCCGCCGGACCATTCGCTTACCCTGCTGGCGAACGCTCAGCACGACTGGCTCGCCAGCCGCGCCGGCCGCGACGCCGGCTGGACGCCGCTCGACTCACCGCTCGCCGCGCAAGAGTCCGCCAACGCCGGGCAGTTAGTGATCGCCGTGTGCAGAAACCCCGACCCTACCGAGCCCGGCCACATCGCGTTCGTCCGCCCCGCGAAGAAGTCGCCCGAACGCATCGCCGCCGCCGGCCCGCAAATCATCCAAGCCGGCTACAAAAACTATCAGTCGATCGACCTGAAAACCGGCTTCATGCACCACCCCGAAGCCTGGCCCACCCCCGGCAAACCACGCAGCGTGAAGTTCTTCTCGCACGCCCTCGACCCCGACAAACTCGCCGGCGAAAAGGCGGTGGCAATCAGATAGTTCTCACGCCGAGGCGCGAAGAAAGAAAAGGGTTTTTGCCGCGAATCTCGCGAATCTTCACGAATAAGGACGGATTGAACAGGAGAAAGCGGAGCAACAGAGAGGTGGTGGATAATCCAATGTTTCTCTGTTCCCTCTATTCTCCTGTTCATTTTTTTCTTGTTCGTTGATTCGCGTCTATTCGCGTGATTAGCGGCAAAAAACTCTTCTCTTCTTTGCGTCTCTGCGTGATACCCCTCTTTTCTACCGGCGCAGAATCGCGTTCATGTTCTTCTTATACGCTTCCACGCCCGGCTGCCCATACGGATTGATCCCAATCAACCGCCCTTCAACCACCGTCGCCAGCATCATCATCTGGAAGAACTGCCCCAGCGTGTATTCATCCAGCCGTGGCAGGCGAATGTCCGCCGTCGGCCGATTGTCTTCGCGGTACGCCTGATTCGTCCCCTCGATGGCCGCCGCCATAATGTCCGCCAGCGACTTCCCGGCCAGTTCGTTCAGCCCGTCCTGATTTAAGTCGCTCTTGCCAACGTGCAGCAGCTCTCGGCTCGGATGTTCCACGATCAAATTCGTGATCAGCTTGTCGCGCCGCCCCTCCTGATGCTGCTGCCCGCGGCTGTGCAAGTCGCGCGTGTTGACCACCGTCAGCGGCAACGCCCCGCGCTCCTGCTTGCCCAAACTCTCGGCCAGCAACTGGTCATACCACAGGCCCGCCGCCTCCAGCCGCTTCCCCCAGGTGGAGAGCACGCGCGTCGTGTATCCACGCTCCTCCATCAGATGGCACACGCCCACGTACTGAAGCACGATGTTCTTGTCCGGTCCGTGATTGCGAAAATGCTCGTTCATCGCCGCCGCCCCGGCCAGCAGCCGCTCGATGTCCAGCCCCATCACCGCCGCCGGCACGAGCCCCACCGCCGACAGCACCGAGAAACGCCCCCCCACGCCATCCGGCACTTCAAAGATGTCCCGGCACCCCAGTGATTTCGAAAGCTCAAACAGCTTCCCGCTCTTGCCGGTCACAGGAATCACAAACTTCGCGACCTCCCTTTCAGCCGCGCCGCCCCCCGCCGCTTCGCGGCTTAGCGCTTCCTTCAATTCACGCAAGAGTATCCGAAACGCTGCCGCCGTCTCCAACGTCCCCCCGCTCTTGCTGATCACCACGATGCCCCACCGCTCCTCCCGGCTCTTCAGCAACTGCTCCAAGTCCACCAGCGCATCGTTATCGACATTGTTCCCCTCAAAATAAATCCGCGGCCGCCCGCCACGCATCGCCGCCGTAACCTCGTTGTAGTACTGGTGGCAGCACGCCTCGAGCAGCGCCCGCGCCCCCATGTACGAACCGCCAATCCCCAGCACGACGGCGCTTCCTACCGCAGACGCCAGCCGATCCGCCGCCGCCTTGATCTGCCCCAGCTCGCTGTTCGCGCGATGCGTGCGATAATCCGCCAGCAGCCGATCCGGCAGCTCATGAAACCCCGCATCGAGCGGCTCCTTCTCCGCCGGAATCTCCTTCACCGCATCCGCCCAAAGCTGCGCATCCGCCAACACCTCATCCCGCGCATCATCCAGCCGCTCCCCCAGCGCCGCCAACTCCGCCGGCGAAATCCCATGCTCCGGCAAAAACACCCCTCGCGGATCGTAGGTCATTAACTCGTCAGCCATCGAACACTCTCATTGGTGGGTCAGAAACTTCGCACGCAAAGGCACAAAGTGGGCGAAGAATAGAAGATAAAAATTCTTTTGCCGGGAATCTCGCCAATCGACGCTAATCAACGAAGAAGAAAAAACTGAACAGGAGAGAACAGAGGGAACAGAGAAACATTCGATTATCCGCCACTCCTCTGTTTCCTCCGTTCTCTCCTGTTCAATCCGTTCCTATTCGTGAAGTTTCGCGAGATTCGCGGCAAAAAATCTTCTTTCTTCTTCATGCCTTTCGCGTGACACTATTGTCCGCCCTAGCCGCAGGAGGACACAAGTGCCCCTGCCGGCAACCAAGCGGCAGCAGTAAAATTATCCCTGCGTTCGACCGTCTTCCTCCAGCCTCCGGTCTCCAGCCTCCAGCCTGCCACATGGACATCCACGACCTCACCCGCCAGCTCTTCGTGAAGAACGATTCCAAAATCGTCATGTACGTCGCCGACGGCCTCGGCGGGCTCCCACAGCACCCCGGCGGGAAGACGGAGCTCGAAACCGCCAACACCCCCAACCTCGACAAGCTAGCGAAGGAGGGCGTCTGCGGCGGCAGCATCCCCGTCGCCCTCGGCATCGCCCCCGGCAGCGGCCCCGGCCACCTCGGCCTGTTCGGCTATGACCCGGTGAAGTACCTCATCGGCCGCGGCGCTCTGGAAGCCACCGGCATCGGCTTCAAACTCGAAAAAGGCGACGTCGCCATCCGCGCGAACTTCTGCACCATCGACGCCAGCGGCAACATCACCGACCGCCGCGCCGGCCGCATCCCGACCGAGGAAAGCGCCCCGCTCGCCATCAAGCTCCGCGAAGTGAAGATCCCCAACGTCCAGGTCTTCGTCGAGCCAGTCAAAGAGCACCGCTTCGTCATCGTCCTCCGCGGCACAGGCCCCAACCAAGGCAAGCTCGGCGACTTCGTCCACGACACCGACCCCCAAGTCACCGGCGTCCCGCCGCTCGAAGCCAAAGCCGGCAATCACGAAAGCGAACCGACCGCAAAGATACTCAACGAATTCATCCGCCAGGCGAAGGAACTGCTCAAGGGCCAACCCAAAGCCAACTGCGCTACCCTCCGCGGCGTGGCCTCAAAGCCGCATCTTCCCAGCTACGAAGAAGTCTACGGCCTCCGCGCCGCCGCCATCGCCGTGTACCCCATGTACAAAGGCCTCGCGCAACTGGTGGGCATGGACGTCATTGGCCAGGCCAAAACACTCGACGAGCAAATGGAGGTCCTGAAGGAGAATTGGTCAAAGTACGACTTCTTCTTCATCCACTTCAAATACACCGACTCGACCGGCGAGGACGGCGATTTCGACGCGAAGGTCCGACGCACCGAAGAATACGACGCCGCCGTCCCCAAGATCATGGCCCTGAAACCGGATGTCTTCATCGCCACTGGCGACCACTCAACGCCCAGCATGCTCAAAAGCCACAGCTGGCACCCCGTCCCCACGCTCCTCTGGTCCAAGCACTGCCGCACCGACGCCTGCGAAAAATTCGGCGAAGCCGACTGCCTCCGCGGCGGCCTCGGCCAATTCGAAGCCAAGCACCTCATGACGCTGGCCCTGGCAAACGCCGGGCGACTCGGGAAGTACGGAGCTTGAGTCGCAACAGGGAGAAACTTGCCAATGGATGACACCGTCTCGACCGCAGTGCTGCTTCCGCCGCGCCGCGCATGGGTTGCAGCTCTTTTCGGGCTACTTTTCAGTCCGCTCGCCTTTCTGTACTGCGGCCGACTGCGACGCGGAATCGCGTGGTATGTCGCCGGAATGCTCGTCGCCGCCATCGGCTGCTTCTTGATGGTTTACTTTGCCAACGGTCCCAAGAGCATGCTTTTCTGTATGCTTTTGATCGCGATTCCACAGTTTGCCATGTGGTTCGACGCCATTCGTCTGGCCCATCGCACCGAGGAATCTCCACGAAAGCCTTATCAGCAATGGTGGGTTTACCTAGCAGTTGCGGCTTCGTTTGCGTTCATCGGGCCGCTGTTCGCGGACTTGATTCGCCATTACTGGGTGGAAGCCTTTTACCTGCCGACGGGATCCATGCGAAACACGTTAATGGCAGGAGATCGTTTCCTGGTCGATCGTCTGGTTCGGCGGCATCAAGATCCGCGGCATGGCGAGATCGTGGCGCACTATGCCGGAGATCAGACCGGGCAGATTTATGCAAGGAGAGTTATTGGCCTGCCAGGCGATACAATCGAGATTCGTAACGAGCGAGTGTTTCGAAATGGCGAACCACTTGATGAACCCTATGCAAACTTTGATGACCCGCTGCCTCCGCTAGAGATCTTCAGCAACTTTAGCCCGCACAAAGTGCCGGCTGAAAAAGTCTTTTTGCTTGGCGATGCACGGCGTCGCTCCAAAGACAGCCGCTACGACGGCGACTACCAATTGGCTGACATCATCGGCATCGCGCGTGTCATCTTCTGGTCGCGAGAGTATGAGATCGGCGATCCGCGGCGCCAGCAACCCGAGAAATGGGGCAGCTTCCGCTGGAACCGATTTGGGCTGCGTTTGGACTGAATGTCAGGAGTTGCTCCGAGGTCGTACAGCCCTACATCTGACGCTTCTGCTACAATTCAAGAATGACCAAAGCCCTCCAAGAAGCCATCGATCGCCTGCAACAAATGTCCGAAGATCGGCAAGACTCGCTTGCGCGCCTCTTGCTCCACGAGATCGAAGAAGACGAAAAATGGTCGCGCTCGACGGCCGCCAATGCAGCGAAGCTAAAGACTTTCGTCGACGAAGTCCTGGAAGCCAATCAACGCGGCGAATACGATTTCGATACCGCAATTGAGTTCAACTAGTCGGGGTCTTCATGCAAAAGCAACGAGTTCAACACCTACTTGACGCCTTTCCAGAAGACGTGAACGTCGATGAATTCCTGGAGAAGGTTTACCTTCTCGAAAAAATCGACGTCGGTGAGCGTCAGATCGAAGTCGGCGAAACCATTTCACATGAAGACGCCAAGAAGCGGCTCGAAAAATGGCTCGCTTGATCTGGACGTCCAGATGCCTCGATGATCTGGAGCGGCTTCTCGAATACATTGAACGCGATGCGCCGATAGCTGCACGCCGCTTCGGTCAGCAGATTATTGATCGCGTCGAATTGCTGCAGACCAACCCGTATCTTGGCAGCGTTGTTCCCGAAGATGATACCTCGACGTATCGCCAGATCTTGCAGGGGAACTACCGGATCATCTATCGCGTTAGCGGGGATATCGTTTATTTGGTAACGATCCATCATGCTGCTCGGCTTTTAAACGTCGAAGACCTCAACTGATTGCGCTGCGGTTTTTCATTCGCGCCCATTCGCGTGATTCGCGGCTAAAACTCTTTCGCCCATGAACAACCACGCCCACGACCAGCGCCCCGACTTCATGGTCACCCTCGGCCTCCTCCCGCCATACACCATCGAGGACGTAAAAGCCGCCTACCGCGACAAAGTCAAGCTCGCCCATCCCGACCGCGGCGGCTCGGTCGAGACCTTCAACGAAATCCAAACCGCCTTCGAACGCGCCCAGGCCTATCTCGAATTCCGTGGCGACCGCCGCACGTGGATCGCCGCCAAGATGGCCCACTACGTCGAGCTGCAGGATGCCGTCAACCGCCTGGAAAAACTTGGCGCCAAGGTGACCGTCCACGCCCCCGGCTGGCTCGAGCAATCCTACGGCGATTTCGCCCAGCTCACCGAAACGGTGCAACTGGTCCGCCTTGAAGGACCCGCCGACGGCGACGCCTTCATCCGCGAGCTGCTCGCCTCGCATCACGCGCTCAAAGAGCTGCAAGCGCTCGAAATGCCGCACTGCCGGGTGAGCGACGACGCTGTGCTCAGCCTCGCGCAATTTCACCAGCTCAAACGCCTCGACCTCTCGCACACGTCCATCACCTCGCGGGCACTCGACCTCATCGACGCCATCGAAACGCTCGTAGATTTCAACTTCGACCACACCAACGTCGGCTGGTGGGCCCGCCGCCGCGCGAACAACAAACTCATCGACCGCCGCGAAACCGCCCCGCCGCTCTTGGCCTGAAAGCCTTACGGCAAATCGTCTGGCCCCAGCGGCGCCTGCGATACGTGCTGCACAGTCAAGACCGAGATACGACCGGGGCGGATTATAAACAAGACACGATGCGTCGGTCGCCGGCCAAGTCCGAAGAGAAGCTGTCGTACTTCAAAAGGAAAACGAGCATTCTCCGGCGCAAGCGAATGGTGCAAATACGTGGTTCCTAAACCGAGTATCGCCTTCTCCACACCTTTTTCCCAACGATCTGCCTGCTCGACGGATCGGTGCTCTGCCCACCACTCATGGGCCAGATCGATGTCATCATGCGCGCGAGGGGAGACTTCAACGGGCAGTTGCTTCATCGCTTCGTCGCGCCGTGATTTCGTCTTAATTCTGCAAAGACCTCTTCGGCAGGACGGCCAAGACCTGCGTTAATTTGATCCATCCCCTCTTGGATGGCCGCGCAGGTTTCCTCAAATTCCCGCTGCTCGCGCCACGTGCGCAGCAGTGCTTCCGGCGGCGTCTCACGAGAGCCCGTGCTCAGCGACTGCCCCAGAAACTGGTAAAACGACTCCGCGTCGGTCATCAACTGCGTGCTCATGGCAATCTCCTCCACGCCCCATTATACCAAACGGGGGTGGCCAAAAACGCCGCTGGTTATTAGCCGCGCCGCGCGGGATAATAGGCGCGACCAAGAGCAGAAGCCTCGCGCAAGCGTAGCCGTCTCGCCAAGTGTAGCCGTCTCGCTCCGCGAGACGGTCGCCTCTCGCGCCAGCGAAAGGCGCAGAACGAGTTTAGCCAAGGTATATGACGAGGACAAAACTAGCTGCCGTCTTATCAAATCGAAGATCGCATGCTTTCCTGAAGAATCGTGCGATCCCGAGATCCAACTCCACCGCCGAACAACGACTTTTGTCTACCCACCCCCCCATGTTCCCCACCAAGGACACAGCCCAAAAGTCCCAAAACTCAAATTCGCCGCGAACGAGACGCCTCCGGCAACCGATTCCAACTACTTTTGTCCAGTTCGCACTCGCGATTGCCGCACTCACAGCCCCAAAAGTCCCAACGCTCACCGCCGCCAAATACGACGCGTCTCTTGTGGCGCGCGTCAAACAAGTACTGCCCAATTCCCCCGGCGCCTGCGTCCTCGCCATCGACGGTGGCCAAGTCGTCTTCAAGCAAGGCTTCGGCGTGGCCGACGTCCAGTCCAAGGAACCCTGCACTCCGGCCACCAACTTCCGCATGGCCAGCGTCTCCAAGCAGTTCACCGCGACGGCGGTGATGCTGCTCGTCGATCGCGGCAAGCTCTCGCTCAACGACACGCTCGACAAATTCTTCCCCGGCTTTCCCAAGTACGGCGAGAAGATCACGATCCGCCATCTGCTCACGCACACGTCCGGTCTGCCGGAATACGAAACGCTCGTCCCCAAAGGCACGACGCTGCAGCTCGACGACCTGGACGTATTGCATCTTCTCATGGACGCCAAAGCACCGCTGTTCCCCGCCGGCGAAAAATGGGAGTACTCCAACTCGGCGTTCGTGCTCCTTGGCCTCATCGTCGAAGTCGCTGCCAAGAAGCCCTTCCACCAGTTCATGGCCGACGAAATCTTCAAGCCGCTCGAAATGAACGACACCGTCCTCTATCAACGCGGCTTCAACGAAGTGAAAAATCGCGCCTATGGCCACTCGAAAAAGGACGGCCACTGGGTCCGCGACGATCAAAGCGTCACGAGCGCCACGCGCGGCGACGGCGTGGTCTACACCTCGCTCGACGACTACCAGAAATGGCTCTTCGCCCACGCCCAGCGGAAAATCCTCGGCGAAAGCTCCCACCACCAAATGTTCTCGCCCCAGGTGAAAACCACTCGCGGCGACAGCTCCTACGGCTTCGGCTGGTTCATCGACGAGTACCGTGGCACGCGCCGCGTGTACCACAATGGCGATACGCGCGGCTTTCGCATCTGCGTCCAGGCATTCCCCGACCGGCTGGCTGCCATCCTGCTGCAGTGCAACGGCGAAGTCGAGGAGGACATGACCAAAGTTGGCGAGCGGCTGGCCGATGTGCTGATTTTCGACCGCGAGCAAAGCCTGACAACTAAGCCAGTTACGGCAAACCGAACACATCCGGCTGCCAGCCCGTAAAATGTAACGGTCAAGACTACCGATTGACGTCTGCTCTACTCGAACTCCCCAGACGTGCGCCAACACAATGAATACCAATCCTCGCCCCATCCGACTCGCGGCCCTGGTCGCCGCCGTTCTTACCGGAGTTGCTTCGATGGCCAGTATGAACATCGCCAACGCTGACTCGGCTGCCGAAGGTTCCTCTTCGGCGAGCGATGACGCGTCCAAGAAAGATGACGGCGCCAAGGGCAAGTACCAGCAGGCCACGTTTGGCAGCGGCTGCTTCTGGTGCAGCGAAGCCGCCTTTTCGCAGCTCAAAGGCGTCAAGTCGGCCGTCTCCGGCTTCAGCGGCGGCCGCGTCAAGAACCCGACTTACAAGCAAGTCTGCAAGGGCCACACCGGCCATGCCGAGGTTGTGCAGGTGACCTACGATCCCAAGGTGATCACCTATCCGGAGCTGCTTGAGGTCTTTTGGGAGATCCACGATCCCACCACGCTCAACCGCCAAGGCGCCGACGTCGGCACGCAGTACCGCTCGGTCATCTTCTATCACAACGAAGAGCAGCAGAAAGCGGCCGAGCACTACAAGAAGAAGCTGAACGATTCCAAGGCGTTCGGCAAGCCGATCGTCACCCAGATCGTCAAGTTCGACAAGTTCTATCCGGCGGAAGATTATCACCAGGAATACTTCGCTCAGAACCCGCAGGCGCCTTACTGCCAGATGGTCATCCGGCCGAAGATCGAGGAATTCCGCCAGGTCTTCGCGAACAAGATCAAGGGCCCAAACGAGCGGCAAGCAGAAAGCGTCCAGCAGTAAGGTCTCCGGCATCGTAGCGATGCGAATCGCGTGCAGAGCAAAGTGAAAGGGCTATCGATCATGAATAAGTTTATTGTTCTCGGCGGCTTGTTCGTCTTAGCGCTCAGCGCCGTCGCGTATTGCGATACAGCGGATAAGGAAGCTCAAAGCGCCGGCGAGAAATCACCCGTCACAAAATCCGATTCGACGAAGGATGACTCGGCGATCAAATCCACAGCGAAGGCCGAATCCGACTCCAAGAAGAAGGAAGAAGAGCCGGACAAGATTGACTGGAAGAAAGTCAATTGGAAGAAGCGGCTCACCGAGTGGCAGTACCAAGTCACCCGCCGGGCCGAGACCGAACCGGCGTTTCACAATGAGTACTGGAACAACTTCAAGGACGGCGCCTACAAGTGCGTCAGTTGCGGCCTGCCGCTGTTTGAATCGACGTCCAAGTTCGAGTCCGGCTGCGGCTGGCCGAGCTTTGACAAGACGATCAGTAAGGACGTGATCACCACGCGCAGCGATTTCAAGCTCGGCTACAAGCGCATTGAAGTCCGCTGCAAACGCTGCGGCGCCCACCTCGGCCACGTCTTCAACGACGGCCCCACGCAAACCGGCCTGCGCTACTGCATGAACTCCGCCGCGATGAAGTTCGTGCCCGCCAAAGACGCCCTTGCCAAGGACGCGAAAAAGGAGGAGGCAAAAGAGGCTAAAAAGGAAGGCTCAACTACCGACGCCAAGGCCGAAACCAAACCCGCCGAAGCCACCAAGGAGACCGCCAAAACCGATGTCGCCAAGTAAGCAACATTTAGCACCCGGCCTTGGCCGGGAGATGTACGCGGCCGCCAGAAATCGGTCATAAATTCCGCCGCAGCGAGCTACACTTGGAGTACCGATGCCCCAAATACCCATGGACGGACCCCCGCTCTCGCCGCCGCGAATGACCGAGCAACAAACCTATCTCTCACCCGACGTCATCCCGCGACTTGCGGCCATCGACGTTGGCAGCAACAGCATTCGCCTGGTCGTCGCTGAAGCTCAAGCCGGCGGCCGCTACCGCATCTTGGATGAAGAGCGCGAAACTACGCGCCTCGGCCGGGCGCTCGCGACCACCGGCGAGCTGGACCCGGCCTCGATCGAATCTTCTCTGGCCGCGCTGCGGCGGTTCAAGTCGATCATCAGCGGCCTGAACGTCGAAAGCATCCGCACGATCGCCACCTGTGCGGTTCGTGAGGCGAAGAACGGCGCCGAGTTCTGCCGGCGGGTACAAGAGGAAACCGGCCTGGAAGTCGAGGTCATCGACTCCGATCAGGAAGCCGACCTCGCCTTTCAAAGCGTCCGGCGGCGCTTCGATCTTTCTGGAAAAAGCACCGTGCTCGCCGATATCGGCGGCGGCAGCACCGAGATTGTCATCGCTTCGGGCGACATCATCGAATCGATGTACGCCACGAAACTTGGCGCCGTGCGCCTGGCTGAAAAATTCGGCAGCGATCTTTCGGACGATGGCAGGTTCGCGAGCCTGAAGCGGTGGATCGATCGCGAGCTTCGCAAGACAACGGAGAAACCGTCGGCGCCGCTGCACTTATTAATCGGCTCCGGCGGCACGTTCACCAGCCTCGCGAGCATGCTCATGGCCAGCCGCGGGCTGTCACGCTTGCCCGCCTCCGGCTTTCGCGCTTCGCGGGCTGACGTGTGTCATCTGATCGACCGCCTGCGCGGCATGTCGCTGGAGGAGCGCTGCCAGGCGCCGGGCTTGAACGCTGACCGCGTGGACATCATCGTGCCGGGGCTGGCCATCATCGACGGCATCATGCGCCGCTTCCGCGTCAACACGCTGCAGGTGCATACCTATGGCGTGCGCGACGGCGTACTGCTCACGATGATCGACAATATGCAGGGCGCGGCCGACATCAGCTCGCCCAATGTGGACGAACAGATCGACCGCTTTACGGAAGCTTGCGGCGTTGGCGTCGATCACTCGCGGCATGTTGCGAAGCTCGCCGGCGAGATTTACGCGGGCCTGGCCGCGATTTACGACCTGCCGACGAGCGATCGCCGCTTGCTCGAAGCCGCTGCCAGGATGCAGGACGTCGGCTACCTCATCAGCTACCAGGGGCATCACAAGCACTCGTACCATCTCATTCTGCACAGCCGGCTCGAAGCGTTTGAACCAGAGGAGTTGGAGATCATCGCGAACGTCGCCCGCTACCACCGCGGCGCCGAGCCGAAGAAAAAACATGAATCCTTCGCGGGCCTCAGCGGCGAAGACCGCAAGCGCGTGCGACGCATGGCGGCCATCCTGCGGCTGGCCGGCGGGCTGGATCGCAGCCACAACCAAATCATCAAAGCGGTCGAGGTGACCGGCTCGCCCGGGCAAATTGAGCTCACCGTTCACGCAGCCGAGTATCCGGAAGTGGATCTTTGGGCCTGCCGCCGCCGAGCCGAAATGTTCCAGAACGAGTTTGACGCGGAGCTCATCGTTCGCTGGGCGGGCCAAGCCGCGGCCGCGACCGCCTGAACGATCTCATCGGTGTGGGGTCTGCTTGAACGCCCCGGGCAGAAAAGCAAGCAGATCGCTCGCTGTGAGCGAGACTTGCCCTAACCGCTCCGCCGCCAAATCCCCGGCGAGACCATGCACGTGTACGGCCAGCCGTGCGGCATCCCATGGCCCCAGATGCTGGCCAATCAGCGCCGCCACGATGCCCGTCAGGCAATCGCCCGTGCCGCCAGTTGCCATGCCGGGATTGCCGGTGTGATTCACCGCGTATCGCGACGAATCGCAAACGACCGTTTCATGGCCTTTAAGCACAACGACCGTCAATCCTGAGGAATCGCACTGACAAAGCGATGAAGCCTGGGCGGCGCGTTCCGCGGCGGCGCCTTTCGCCGTCTCGCCGCTTAGCCACGCGAACTCGCCCTGATGCGGCGTTAGCACGCGCGGCCCGGCGGGCTTGTCGAGCAGCTTGGGATTGCGCTTCAGCATCATGGCGAGCGCATTTAACCCGTCGGCGTCCACCACCATCGGCCGCGGAATGTCGCGATACAGCTGTGCCACCAGCTCAGCGACGCCTTCGGTTCGACCCAGCCCGGGGCCGATCGCCCACACGTCGAACCGCTCGCTCGCGTCCATGAGATCGACCACGTTTGCCATGTCGGCGATGCCGTAATCGTCCTCGATGAGCGGGATCGTCATGTAACACGAATTGAACGCCGCGACGGTCGGCTGCGCGCTGGCCGGCGTCGCCACCGTGACCAGCCCGGCGCCGCTGCGCAGCGCCGCCATGCCGCAGATCGAAGGCGCTCCCGCCATCCCGCGCGACCCACCCAAGATTAGAACGCGGCCGTAGTCGCCCTTATGGCTATCGCGCTTACGAGGCTCCAACCGCCTCATCGGTTCCTTCGTGACGTCGATCATCAGCTCACATGAAAACGAGAAAAGAGATTCGCGATCATTCGCGAGATTCGCGGCTAATGCTCTTGTGGTGAACGCGCGTCGCCACCAGCCCGGCGAGGTAACCGGCTTTAAACCCCGCGTCGATGTTCACGACCGCCACATTCGCCGCGCAGCTGTTCAGCATGGAGAGCAGCGCCGAGACGCCGCCGAAGTTCGCCCCATAGCCGACGCTCGTCGGCACGGCGAACACCGGACAGGGAACGTACCCGCCCACGACGCTCGGCAGCGCGCCTTCCATCCCCGCCACGACCACCACCGCGTCGCAATCGACGAATTCCGCCAACCGCGCCGGCAGCCGATGCGGCCCGGCGACGCCCACGTCCTGCACCATCGCGACGTCCACGCCCATCCACAGCAGCGTTTCGCGGGCTTCTTCCGCCACCGGCAAATCGCTGGTACCGGCCGTGATGACCGCCACCCGGCGCTGGGGCAAATGGTCGCCGTCATCGAGATCCACTCGAAACGTGCGCGCCGTGGCGTTATACGCTCCGTCCGGCAACAGTTCACTGAGCGGCGCCGCCTTCTCCGCGATCACTCGCGTGACGAGCACCGGTTGGCCGCGGTCCAGCAGCTGCCGCGCGATCGACGCTATGGTTTCCGCGGTTTTTCCCTCGCCATAAATCACCTCGGGAAAGCCACAACGAGCAGCACGATCGACGTCCACGGTCGCAGCCTGCGGACGCGCCTTTACGTCGCTCGATTGCACGACAAGTTTAATAAATGTTTCGGCCGTGCATTGGCCGTTGAGAAGCTGCTCGGCGAGGTCATTGAGTTCGTGCGGCGCCATGTCCACAGTCTAATGCACGACGCCTCTCGCAACTACGCCGCGAGCGGCACGGCGACGAGTTCGCCGTGGATGGCGTGGAGCGTCTCGGCGTCAATCGTGTGCTGGCCATTGGCGAATCCCACCAGCAAGGCCAGGTCGCACAGCCGGTTGATCCGCCGCGGCAAGCCCGCCGAAAGCTGGTACACTGCATCCAAGCCTTCGGCCGAGAAAATCTCGCGCGAAGCGCCGGCCGCGCTCAGTCGATGGCTCACGTACTCCGCCGTTTCCTCGGCGGTGAGCGGCTGCAACAGCACCTTGATGTCGAGCCGCTCGTCCAGCGGTCCGCAGCGCTGGATCATCGGCAGCAGCGTCGGCTGCCCGACCAACAGCAGCGTAAACGACGGCTGCTCGACCGATCCAAGGTTCAGAAGCAGCCGCAACGGCTCGAGCAGCCCGCTGTCTTCGAGCAGATGCGCCTCGTCAACGACGATCACGGCATGCCGGCCGGCCTGAACGTTCTCGCCGAGAGTGTACTCCAGCCGCCGTAGGCTTTCCTCGATGGTGTGCCGCGGCGGATCGGCCGACGGCGCCCCGAAGTGCTCGGCGAGATACACCAGCAAATCGCGGTCGCTCATCTGCGGGAAGACGACGCGAACGAACGGCTGGAACCGCTCGCCAAGCTGCTGCCGCAGCGATTCGACGAGCAGCGTCTTGCCGACCCCCGCGGCACCGGCCACAAGTCCCGCCGCGCGGCCGTTTTCGATCGCGTAACGAAGCTTGTGCAGAGCGGCTTGCTGGGCGGCGGCTTTGTAATACATCCGCGCGTCGTAGCCCGGCTCGAAGGGCTTCGCGTCCAGTTGCCAATAGTCTAGGTACATGGGCAGCTTAAGTGGTTAGCGGTGACCGGTAGTGAATGGCAACGCCGGGGCGGCGCTAGGCGGCGATGTTCACCTGGCCGAGGCAAAGTCTGGCAAGGTCGGGAGCGGTTTGCGCGAGCCGCTGCGAGTTAAGTGATGGATCGTGGCCGCGGCTGTTGGCGATGATCACCGCATCGAGTCGGCACTGCTTGGCAACTTGGCAGGCGACGCTGGCTTGAATCGGATCATCCAGAGCGCCGAGGTCTACCAGCACGATGTTGTAGTGATAACGCAGCACGCCCGCCGTAACAGACGCATGGATTGAGCCGATCTTTTCCGCGGCTGCCGCGCCGCCGCGTGCCAGCGGCAACACCGCAAGTTGGTCGCCCAGCGAATGCACGACTGCCTCGGCCAGCGGCGTTTGGCCGGCGAGCACATCCTCCCAGCCGGCCTGGATGGCCATTCCCAGTGCATTGGCCAGGCCGGGCGCCGCGAAGTTGGCGTCCACAATTGCCACTGTTTTCCCGGCGTCAATTAAGAGCCGGGCAGCGGACGCCATGAGCGTGGTGCAGCCGGCGCCGCGGCTCGTGCCGGCAATGCCAATCAGGCTGCGGCCGGCGTCGTCGGCGGCCAGCAGGGTGCTGACCAGATTGTCGAGACTGCCGGCATGGTGACGAACAAGTGTTTCAGAGACAGAGGACCAGCGAAAGCGATCCACTTCGAGCGCCGGCTTGAACTGCTGTTGAGGCGCCTGTGCCGGCCGAGCAAACTCCGACAACGGCCGCCGTGCGGTTGGCGTTGTCGTCACTTCTGCGTCGACGGATTGATTTAATGTCAGCGTCGAGCGATCAGCCACGCCAAATCTCAAAGCTAGCCCCGACCAAGCTTGGTCGGGGCTATTTAGTTGAGGCAACGCGGCGCGATCTGCTGGCGAGGTGGTGGCTTGAGGCGCGCCTACAGGCGGTCTTTCGTTCTGATAGGCGCGGATGAACGCCTCGTCGATGGCACTCATGGAGAGCGTTCCCTTGCGTTGATCAGCGTGTGGACGGGGCGGGCCCGTTGTCGGCAGGCGTGGCGTCGCCGTTGGGATCGAGCGTTATCCGCAATCGGTCGGCGGAAATGGCCGCGTAGGGCGTCGTCGGGTAAGCCGGCTCCGGCGTGGGCGTCGTTGCTGGCGCCAATTCGGAAGCCGGCGCCGCCGCCACCGGCGTGTTGTCGCCCACCTCCGTCGGCTTGGGCAGCGTGCTCTCGGGCGTCGCGGGCTGCTCCAGTTTTTCCGCGGAACTGTTGTCTTGATGCGCCAAGGGCGCCGTGGGCACGGATGCGTCGGTCGCTGGAACCGCCTTCGGCAACAGCCGGGCCGACCAAGAGAATTGTGACAGGTCTTCCGTCGGCGAGAGGCCGGCAGGCTGATTTAACGTCAACGGCGCCGCCGCTTCTTGGTCCGGCCACAAGCGAATCTGAGCCGACTTGTTCGCCGGCGAGGAAACGGATCGAGGCCCAAATGTAAGCCACGAGAGGACGGCGACCGCCGTGATGAGGGCCGCGGTCGTAGCCAATCCGGCATGAGGCGCCAGCGCCGCATGGAGTTGAAATAATCGGGCGGCGACCGTCACTTTCTCGCTCGCAAATGCTGGACTGTGCGGCGGCGCGATGGCTTCGATTGGCATTTCCGCGACTGAGTCAATGCGCCATCGCCGCGAAGGCTCCGCCTGCGAATTCACCGTGGCCGCTGAGGAGCACAACTCGTCGCCAGCGCGGCGCAACGCGGCGACGCGTGCATAGCGCGGCGGAGCAACGACGGACTCCCCAGGTTGAACGCCAGGATCGAGCCGATAATTCGCCCCGGTGTACGCGTCGTGACTCTCGACCGAGGCGTCGATCCACGGCAGCGTCGCGAGGATCGGCCACTCCGTAGTCGCGGACTCGATGGACGGCGCCGATCCAGCAGCAACAGGGCCGGCGGCGAGCGGTTGACGATTCACCATGCTGTCTGTGCTCGCGGAGCCGAACCTTGCTAGCAACGAGGATGCTCGGGGCGGAGAATCGCCCCTCTCACGTATCGGAAGCGGTTGCGACGATCTTGAGGGTCACCGCGATTGCGCGAAGGGTCGCGAGAAACTCGGGAGTAAGCTCCGCGGCTAGATGAAGGCCGTTGCCATCACTGCTGGCTTAAAGTGGCGGGCGCTTTCCAATCGAGCGCCGGCCACAGCAGCGTACGACCGTCCCGGCCGCTGGTGAGCGCCGCGCGGCCGTCAGGCGAGAAGCTTACCGAGGTCACCTCCTCGGCATGTCCGGCCAGCGTAATGATTTCTTTGCCGGTCGCGGCGTCCCACAGCTTCGCGGAATTGTCCTCGCTGCCGGTGATCGCGCGGGCATTGTCAGCCGATAGGGCGACGCTTGTTAGCGCGGCTGTGTGACCCTTGAGCGTCTGCAAAGCCTTGCCCGTCGCCGCGTCCCACACGATAGCCGTGTTGTCCTCGCTGCCGGTAATGATCCGCGAGCCGTCGCGTGAAAAAGCGCCCGATCGCACCGCCCATTCATGGCCGGTGAGCGTGAGCAAGACGTTGCCGGTTTTCGCATCCACGACGTTCGCCGTCTTGTCGCTCGATACGGTGAGAATCCGCGAGCCGTCCGGCGAGAAGCACGCCTGCAGCACGCCGCCCTTGTGATGCTTCAGCACCGGCTCGAGCGGAGCGCCGTCCGCCGCGTCGAACAGGCGGGCCGTGCCGTCGTCACTCGCCGTAAGAATCCGCGAGCCGTCCCGCGAATAGCAAACGCTGTTGATATAGCCCGAGTGAATGTTGTCGAGCTTCACCAGCACCTTGCCGGTGGCGACGTCCCAGATTTTGGCCGAGCGATCCCAGCTTCCCGTGACGATGCGTTTTCCGTCGGGCGAAATGTCGGCCGAAGCGACCACGCCGTGCGGGCTGAAGCGCACGGCGAGTTTGCGCGTAACGATGTCGTACAACCGGGCGTCGTTGCCGCCGATGACCAGCAACCGCTCGCCGACGGGTGCGAAGCGGGCCGCCCACACGATGCCGCCGCGGCCGCCCATGTCGAGCCAGGACTGCGGTTGGCCCTTGTCGTTCGCGATGGTGATTTCCTGGCCGGCGTCCAAATTCCACAGCTGCACCGTGCCGTCAGCGGCGCACGCCGCTGTGGCGAGCCGGCCGTCGGCGGAGAGGTCGATTGAGGTGAAGGCGAGGTCTTTTTTGCGTGGCTCGAGCGTTCGCAGCAACCGAGCGTCGGCGAGCGACCACAGCCGCAGTTTGCCGTCGTCGCAGCAAGTGAGCCCGAGCCGCCCGTCTGCGGACACGGCCAGATCGGCGACATAATCGGGATGCCGCAGTAAACCCGCTGGGATTTCCTGGCCGGTCGCCACGTCCCACTGACCGCAGGTGTTATCGCCGCTGGCCGTCACAAGCCGCGCCCCGCGATTGATGAAGTGCATCGCCGTGATTGTGCGGCTATGACCCCGCAACACCGGGCCGGCGGTCCACTTGTTCGTCGCCGCATCGAGCCGCCACAGCCGGACGAAGCCGCGGTCGCCGCCGCTGGCGAGCAGCGTTCCGCCGGGGCCGAAACGCAACGACGTGACCTCGGCTGCATGCCCGGTGAGCGCCGCCACTTTCGCTCCGTTGGCGGCGTCCCAGATCTGCACTTCATTGCCGCCGCCGCCAGTGGCGATGAGCTTTCCATCGTCCGAAACGTCGAGGGCCGCCGTTCGGCCGGTATTTTCCAGGTGCGAAAGCTCCGTGCCGGCCGCCACATCCCACATCCGCACGGTGCCATCGCCGGCGCCCGTGGCCAGCCGCGTGCCATCGGCGAAGAACACCGCGGACGAGGCGAGGAAGTCGTGCCCCTCGTGGAACCACTGCTGGCGGGCCAGCGTCGCGGCGTCCCATAGCGAGGCCGTGCGATCGTGGCTGGCGGTCACAATTTCCTTACCGTCCCGCGAGAAGCGCGCCGACAGGACAGAGTCAGGGATCTCATTGTGGTCCACTGCCAGCGCTAGCGTTTCACTATGGCCCGCCGGGTTCCAGAGTTTGATTTGTGCGTCGCGGCCACCCGAGAGGATCCACGCGCCTTCGGGAGAATAGGCGACGCTGTTGACGTGGCTGGCGTGGCCGCGCAGCTGCCTGAGCTCTTTGCCGCTCGCGACGTCCGACAGGACGACCATGTTGTCCTGTCCGCCGCTGGCCAGGCTCTTGCCATCCGGAGAGAACGCGATCGTGCGCACCGGGCCGCGATGGCCGGCCAGTGCCGTGAATGGCACGGGCGCCTCGGGCTCCTTGTCCAGCCGGCGCTCAATATCCACGGGACGCGTTTCTTCCAGGTTCCAGATGAGCACTCGCCCGTCGTACCCCGCTGAGGCGATGTGCAGGCCGTCGGGCGCGAATTTCGCCGCGTACACCGGCCCGTGGTGTTGCGTGAACTCGGTTTCGTTGACGAACTCCTCGGGCGGCAAGTTCTTCGCCGCCTCGCGCAGGGCGGCCCCGCGGCTGTTTTTCGCGATCGAGGCGCGGAGCCAAACGATGGCTTTGCCGTCCTGCCCGGCGGTGACGATGCGATTGCCGTCGGGCGAGAATTCCGCCGACCACACCCACCAGCTATGGCCACGGAGGATTTGGGTCGTCTGGCGCGTGGCAAGGTTCCACAAGCGAGCGGTTTGATCGTAGCCGCACGTGACGAGCCACTGGCCATCCGGCGAGAAACGAACGCTTAACACGCCGTCGGTGTGGCCATCGAGCGGCGCCATGAGCGCACCGTCGGCGGTGCGATAAATGTGAACGCTGCCGTCACTTCCGCCGGCGGCGAGGCGCTCGCCGCGCGGATCGTACCCCACTGAGTACACATACTGAGCTTGCGACAACTCGCGTTCGGGCTTGCCGGTTTGCAGATTCCAGATCGAAGCCTTGCCGGCGCGATCGCCGATGGCGAAGTGCATGCCGTCCGGTGAAAACGCGACTGCCTCAACCGGCGCGGCGTTCTTCCAGGACTTATCGGCGAGGTTGCACAGGTAATTCAGCCGGCCCCATTCCCAGTTCCGCAAACTCGGCGGGCACTCGGCCAGCAGCTCCGCGGCGCGGTCGAAGGCATTCTCGTCGATCTTGGTTTTGGTCAAGCCAATGCGGGCGATGTACGCGGAGTACTCTTCGGCTTTCTTGGATTCGTTGGCCAGGTCGCGCTGCTTGGTGGCCTCAACAGTTTGCGCGTCGGCGATGTTTTTCTGCTTCACGGCCTCGACCAGATTGGTCTTCGCCTCGCCTTCAGCCTTGGTGGCGCGATCCCGTTGCTGCTCAGCAGTATTCTTTTGAGCCAATGCTTCCTGGCGTGCGGTTTCCGCTTCCTTAAAGTTCTTATTCGCCTCTCCCTCGGCCACGACCGCGCGATCGCGCTGCACGACGGCCTCGTTGCGTTCCTTGCGCACGGCGGCGAACGCCACCGACACGACGACGATGACGGAAGCCACGAGCGCGGCGACGGCTCCTTTCAAGACACGGATGCGACGCTTGCGCGATTCACGCTCGCGGCGGCCGGCCTCGAGCATCGCGAGCAGCTCGCGATGCTCCGCGACCGCGGAGTCCAGCAGCGACGCCCCCAGATCGAAATCGCCCTTGTCGAGCGCCAGCTTGGCGTATTCAATTCGCGCGGTCGAAAGCAGCGCGGTCGCCCGCGGGTTCTCCGGCCACAAGGCGAGCGACTCTTCCAGACCATACATCACGCGAGCGTACAGCTCGTAATCCTGCCGCTCCTTCGCCAAGAGCATATTCCGCTGGGCATGCTCGACCAGTTGAATGCTCTGCGAATGCGACTGATACTCGCGCACGGCCCGCTGGAAGGCCGGCACGCTTTCGTGCCGATCCTCGGCCTCGGTGGCCATCGCCTTCTTGGCAATCTCGAACAGCTCGCCGGAAACGCCTTCGGCCGGCTGAATTTGGTTCTTCGCGGCGGCGAAGAGGCAGGCCATCACCGTCTTGCCGGAGTGCGGCGGCCTGCCGGCCAGGATTTCATACAGGATGGCGCCGAGCAGGTAGACGTCGCTGGCCTTTGTGATCTTCTCCAGCGGCCCGGTGGCCATCTCCGGCGCCATGTAGGCCGGCGTGCCGCCCATCGCGTCCGACTGGCTGACGGATGCGGCATTGGGGAATTCGGGGCTCACGCGCGCCAGTCCCCAGTCCATTACCAGCACTTCGCCGAAGTCGCCCAGCATGACGTTCTCGGGCTTCAAGTCGCGATGGATCACGCCGTTCACATGGGCGAACGCCACCGCGTCCGCCACGCGCAGCAGAATCGTCAGATTGTCGTCCAGCGATTTCTGCTTGAGGACCTTGTTCCACGGCGTCCCTTTGACGCGCTTCATTGAGTAGAAGAGCGCGCCTTGGTTATCGGCGCCAAGGTCGTAAATCGGGACGATGTTCGGGTGGTCGAGCTCGCCGGTGACCACCGCTTCGGAGATGAACTTGTCGCGCTGGGCCACGTTTTTGTGGTCGCCGTCCTTGAGCATCTTCAGGGCGACTGTCCGCGCGATCGACGATTGCCGGGCCGCGTACACGACGCCCATGCCGCCTTCGCCGATGATGTTCAAGAGCTCGTAGTCCGGCGCGTCGGCGGGCGACGTGCTCGGCGATGTCACGGCTCCGGTCGGCACCACTTGCCGTGACTTGACCACCAGCGAAGAGCTGGTCATGAAGGAACCGCGGATGGTTTCCTTCTGCTTGATCGTCGCTCGCGAGTCCGTCGCCGCGGATCCCGCGATATTCCCCTCCCAGTGCGAGGTGAGCATGCTTTCGTCGATTTCCTTGCTTCCGCCGAGGAACTCGATCGTTTGCTCGGCGCTGAAATCGACCGTCAGCGGCTGAATCGATGGACCGTCGAACGACGACCGGCTTTGGCTCAGCTCCAGCGAGGCGAGCGTCTCCTGATCGACCGAGTGGCCCGCGGTGTCTCCGGCGGGGAGTTCGATCGTAACTTCGTTCGGCGGATACTCCTCGATCGTGTTGGCCGTCGGGAAGCGAACGTCCGCGATCGTGCGCTGGGGAAGCTGCCGCCATACGGCCCCGCACGAGGGGCAGCGGGCCGCTGTGCGAGAGGCTTCGTCAAGCTCGTGTTGGCAACTAGGACAAGCAGCCATGAAAGTTTCGCATCAGTGCGAGCAGCGGGGCAAGGATTCTATTGTAATCGAGACAAGCAGCGCTCGCCGCCACGCGGTCCGGGATGCGGCATTTACCGAGGTTTCTTGCGAGAACGCCCTCGCGCCGCCCGCAGCCGCTTCCACTGGCTCGGCTTGGCCGCGGCCAGCGTCTTGTCGAGCTGCCGTTGCCAATCGCGGCCGGCGCCGGATAGCGCCAGCGCCGCGCCGGCCAGCGCCGCGCGGTGATAAATCGTGCTGGACGAGCGCATCCGGGGCGACCCCTGGATCGCGTCATCGACGGAATTGGTTCCACTTACGGCGTCAATCGCAGACGTGGCGGCCGGAACCGGCTCATTGATCGGCGAAATCGGTTGGATATTTTTTGCGGCGGCCTTGTTCGCGCCGGCATCGTTTGGATTCGCGTCGGTCGGCGGCTTCAGCTCCGCGGCCGGCTTCGCATCTTCCGTCGGCGGCTTGTCGCGGCCGCCTTCGCTGTCGTCGCCCGGGTCGACCAACTTGCCGTTGCGAACAACCACCTCGATCACCAGCCGGCTTTTGTTATTCTCAGGCTGCACGAGGTAAATCGCATAATGGTTGTCCGGCAGATTGCGGAACAGCCCCGGCAAGTTTTTCATCACCTCGGGCCGCAGGCGATAGCCCTCGCTCATCGTGCCGTCGGGATTGATGACCCGCAGCTCGAAGTACCGCTCGCCGGCGGCTTGCGATTCGCCCGCCGAGCCGCGCACATCATTCGGCGCCAGGGTCGCGAGGCGCGTGTCTTGCGTCGTCAGCACTGGCGGCGAGGCGGGCCGCTCAGGGAACGTCAGCACCGCGACCGCCGGCGTCAAATCAATGCGGATGAACTGGTTACCGATGCCCGGGTTCTTCAGATCGCGATCGACCGGATTGCTCTGGCCCGATTCATCGGGCGGCGCGACCACGGTTTGCGGCTGCGGAAAGTCGTCGTCATGAATGCGAACGACGATGGGAATGGTCGCCGATGGGTGAAGCGGATCAGGAGCCTCGGTATAGGTGTGCGTGGCCGTGAACATGTGCAGACCGGATGTTGCCGCCGCCGGCGTCACGGTGAACGTTTCCTCGTGCGGCCCTTTGTTGTCGCCCCAATCGACAAACAGCTTGTACGTGTCGCGGCCGGGATCGGTAAACGTGCCGGTGATCGTCGTTTGGCCCTTGGTGTTCACGTCGGTGGCGAAGAACGTAGCGTCGCTCAGCGTTGGGCTGACGTTCTTCACATCGACGCTCAGCGTTTTCACGGTGACGCCGCCGTCGTCGTCGCGGATGGTGATGGTGACTGTGTAAACGCCGTTATCGACATAGGTGTGCTGGGCGTCGAACGAGCCGGCTGTGAGTACGCCCGGGCTGCCGAAGACATCGGTTGTCGGCACGCCGTTCTGCTCGACCGGATCGTCGCCCGGCTGGAACCGCGGCTGGTCGCCCCAGTTGATCGTGTAAGTAAACGTTTCCTGGGTCTGGCCGCCGTTCGTGACGTTCCCCGCGTTGAGCGGATTGTCGAAGCCGGGGTCGGTGAACTGCGAGATGTTCAGCACCACCAACTGGCTGCCTTCATGAATCGTCTGGTCGGCCGCCACTTGAACGGTCGGCGCCACGTTGTTCACCGTGATCGTCAACGTGCGGGAATCGACTGGACCATCGTCGTCCGAGAGCTTCACCGTGACGGTGTAGACGCCGTTGTCCGCATAGGTATGCGGCGCGTGGTCGAAGTCGGCGGTGGTCGGCACGCCAGGCGAGCCGCTGACACGATTGACGGTGGTCACCGGCGTGAGGGCCGTGCCGTCGCCCCAGTCGATCGTGACGCCCGCGAAGGTTTCCTCGAACTCGCCGCCGTTGGACGCGTTGCCGGCGTTCAGCGGATTGTCGAACCCCGGATCCTCAATCCGCACGCCAAGCCCCGCGAGGGTGAACGCCTGGCCTTCGTCCCGCACCAGTCCTGACGTGCCTGTGAGCGTCGGATCGACGTTCAGCACCGTCACGGTGAACGTCTGCTGGTGCTGCCCGCCATCGTCGTCGAACACCGTCACCGCGACGGTGTACGTGCCGTTGTCGGCGTAGGTGTGCGAGCCGTCGAACGACCCGGCGGTCAGGACGCCAACGCTGCCATGCACATCGATCGTGGCATCGCCGGTGTTCGCCGCCGTGCCGTCGCCCCAATCGGTGCTGAAGGTAAACGTCTCGACGGTCTCGCCGCCGTTGGACGCGTTGCCGGCGTTGAGCGGGTTGTCAAAGCCTGGATCGGTAAACGTCCCAATGTTCGTGAGCGAGAGCAGGCTGCCTTCGTCAATCGTCTGGCTGCCGACAACCGAAAGCGCCGGACTGACGTTCAAGACGTTGACCGTAAACGTCGTCTGATCCTGCCCGCCGTCGTCGTCAAAAACCGTGACGGTGACGGTGTAATTGCCGTTATCGGCGTAAGTGTGGGAGCCGTCGAACGAACCGGCGGTGAGCGTCCCCGGGCTGCCGTGTACGTCAATCGTCCCATTGCCGGAATCAGTCGCCGTTCCGTCGCCCCAATTCACGGTGAACGTAAACGTCTCGACCGTTTCGCCGCCGTTCGCCGCGTTGCCGGCGTTCAGTGGATTGTCGAACCCGGGATCGGTGAACGAACCGATGTTCGTCAGCGTGAGCAAACTACCTTCATTGATGGTCTGATTGACCGGGGCCGACAGCAAAGGCGCGACATTCAGCACCGATACTTGAAACGTCTTCGCGTCGCTGCCGCCATCATCGTCGAAGACCTTGACAGTTACGGTATACGTGCCGTTGTCAGCATAAGTGTGCGAGCCGTCGAACGAGCCCGCCGTCAGCACACCCGGACTTCCAATCACGTCAACGGTTGCATTGCCGGCGTCAGTGCTCGTACCGTCTCCCCAGTTGACCGTGAAAGTGAACGTCTCCACCGTTTCGCCGCCGTTGTTTGGATCGAGCGTGTTCAGCGGATTGTCGAAGCCCGGATCGGTAAACGTCCCAATGTTGGTCAGCGATAGCAGCGATCCTTCGTTGATCGTCTGATTACTGACGACCGCAAGCGTCGGACTGACGTTCAACACCGCCACTTGGAACGATTTCTGGTCCTGCCCGCCGTCATCGTCGAACACGGTCACAGTGATGGTGTAATTGCCGTTGTCGGCAAAGGTGTGTGATCCGTCGAACGACCCGGCCGTCAACACGCCGGCACTTCCCGCGATGTCCACGGTCGCATTTCCAGCGCTCATGGCCGTGCCATCACCCCAGTTGATCGAGTAGGTGAAGGACTCCACCGTTTCCCCGCCATTGGAGACGTTCCCGGCGTTGAGCGGATTATCGAAGCCCGGATCGGTAAACGTCCCGATATTCGTCAGCGATAGCAGCGAGCCTTCGTTGACCGTCTGATTGCCGACCACCGTCAACGACGGGCTGACATTCGTAACCGTCACGCTCGCCGAGCCGAGACCGACGCCGGAGTCGTCGTCCGTCACCGCAACCTGCACGGCGTACGTGCCGTTGTCGGCATACGTGTGGCTGGCGGAGAAGGAATGCCCTGCCGCCGCCCCCACGGTCACCGCCGTGCCGTCGCCCCAGTTGACTTGGTAGGTGTGCGTGTCCAGTGTGCCCGGATCGTCAAACGTGAACGCCAGCGACACCAGGTTTCCTTCAGCCACCGTCGGCGAACTGGGCGTCACTTGCACGTTGAATGGCGCGACGTTGTTCACCGTGATTGGGGCGCTGGCGATCCCGATGCCGCCGTCATCGTCCAAGACGCGCACCTTCACCATGTACACGTCCGACGGCGTGCCGGTCGGATTGTCATCGAGATACTGATGGTTGGCTGTGAATGTCCGCGCTCCCGCGGCCACGGGTAGCGTCTGCAGGGCAGAGCCGTCGCCCCAATCCACCTCGACCATGTGCGTGTCGAGCGTCCCCGGATCGGTGAACGAAAGATTCAGCATCGCGACGCCGTTCTCATCGACGGGCGAAAGCGGCGTAATCACAATCGCCGACGGCGGCACGTTGCTCACCGTAACCGACGTCATCGCCGTACCTTCGCCGGTGTCGTCGTCGATGACGCTCACCTTGATCGTGTAATTGTCCGACGAAGTGCCCGTCGGGTTGTCGTCCAAATACTGGTGGCTCGCAGCGAGCGTCCGGGCTCCCGCCGCGACGGGCAGCGTCTCCACGGCCGAACCGTCGCCCCAGTCCACCTGCACGGTGTGCGTGTCGAGCGTGCCGGGATCGGTGAACGACAAGTTCATCATCGCCACGCCGTTCTCGTCGATCGGCGTGACGGGATCGAGCTGAATCCCCGACGGCGCCACGTTGTTCACGGTGATCGACTGCGCGCCGCTCACCTGCCCGCCATCGTCGTCCGCCACCGTCACCTTCACGGTATACATGTCCGACGGCGTGGCCGTGGGATTGTCGTCCAAATACTGGTGCGTCGTGCCGAACAGCCGCGCGCCCTGCGACAGGTTGAACGACTCGACCGAGCCGTCGCCCCAATCCACTTGGACCGTGTGCGTGTCGAGCGATCCCGGATCGTCGAACGAGAGGTTTAGCTGAGCAAGGCCGTTCTCGTTGATCGTTCCCAGCGCGCCGATTTGTAGATTCGACGGCGCCACATTGTTCACCAGCGCCGGCACGGTGGCGCTCGCTTCGCCGCCGTCGTCATCCAGCACGCGGACCTTGACCGAGTAAATGTCGAACGTCGTTCCGCTCGGATTGTCATCCAGGAATTGGTGCGTCGTGCCGAAGAACCGCGCGCCCTGCGAGACATTGAACAGCTCAGTCGAGCCATCGCCCCAGTTCACCTCGACCTGGTGCGTGTCGATCGTGCCCGGATCGTCGAACGTTAGCTCGAGCGACGCCACGCCGTTTTCATTTACCGGCAGAATTGGCGCGATCTGCAGATTCGACGGCGCCACGTTGTTCACCGTGATCGGCGTGGAGGACGACGCGGACCCGCCCTGCGAGTCGGTCACCGTGGCCTTGACGATGTACGTGTCAGCCGGCGTGACGCTCGGGTTGTCGTCCAGATACTGGTGCGTGGTGCCAAAGAACTGCGATCCGGCCGGCACATTGAACAGTTCGGTCGACCCGTCGCCCCAATCCACCTCGACGGTGTGCGAGTCCAGTGGGTCAGGATCGTCGAACGTTAGCTCCAGCGAGGTAATGTCGTTTTCGGGAATCGCCTGCAAGGGCGCGATCTGCACGTTCGACGGCGGCGTGTTTGACGAGCCGGTGGGGACGATGATTAGCGGTTCGGCCCGGTCCGTCTCACCCTGCGGGGTCGAATCCTTGCTGGTCTGCACGTAGTCGTGCTGCGTCGCGGCGAGGTCGAGGGTCAGCGCCGGAGCCGCGGCATCGAGCATGCGGCGGGGTTCCAGCCGTCGAGCCACCAGCTCCAGCCGCGTGGCGGCGGCAGCATCGGGCCGGCGGCTAAACAGCTCGGACAATCGTCGGCGTCGGCGCGGTCGGGCAGCCATAGAGTTCCCGGGCGAAAGTCAAAGGACGAGCAGGGCTTACGCCATGATTGCGTGCCATGCCCACGGCTCGGCGTGGGCATGGATGGTCCGAGAGCTGCCATGCCCACGCGCACGTAGACATGCCACCCAAGCGTCGACGCGTAACCTCGATTATTCGATCAATCCGGCAACCGTGTCAAACATCTGGCGCCGGCGCCGGCCTAAGGTCCCTCGCCTGGATGGGACGGCCGAGGAAGCTGAAAGCGCTGACAGGGGGGCGACCTTACTTATTCTGCTGAAGTTGCCGGTTGTAACGGGCCGAAGAACATCCGATAGGCCGCGTTCTGCGGCCGCCGGTTTCCTTATCTCCCTGTAATCTCGTGAGCCTATGGCTGCCTCGTCTCCACATTTCGGAACGGAGGCCGTGGACTGGCGGCGCCGCCTGGCCACGCTTATCGCGGCAGGCGCCGCTTGCTTAAGCGTGACCACCCATGCCGCGGAAGCGACTCGCCGCTGGCCGACAGCTTCACTGAAAGTCGCCGCCGCCGTCGATGAAGGAACTGCTGTCGAAACAGTTATCCTCGCCGAGTCGAACGAGCCGGCCGACAACGATACGTCCGGCGGCCTTCCGCCGACCAGCCTTGTCCACACGGCTCCGCAGACTCCGGCCGCTGAAGAGATCGCCGCCCAAGAACAAACGTCGCCGCGCATCCTCCGCGGCTTCCGTCCGATCGCGCAGGTGACGGCCAATGTTGCGCTGCCGCCAGGGCTGCTTCCCGAGCAAGCCGAACGGCAAGAAGGCCAGCCGCAACCCGAGCAGGCGCGCGAAGTCGGCGACATGCGATTCGAGGGTGGTTGGGCCGAGAGCGACTACCAATGGTCTGCCACGCGGCTTTGTCACGGGCCGCTGTATTTTGAGGAGATCAACCTCGAACGTCACGGCTATCAGTGCAATCCTCTGATCCAGCCGCTGGTGTCCGGCGCGCATTTCTTTCTGACCGTGCCGACGCTGCCCTACCAAATGACCGTGCATCCGCCGCGCGAGTGCATCTACACGCTCGGCTACTACCGTCCGGGCGACTGCGTGCCCTGGCGGCGGCAGTGCCCCTACCCATGGGACCCGCGGGCCGCCGCCGTCGAAGCCGCGACCGCAATGGGCCTGGTGTTTTTGATTCCGTAGTTCGGCCGAGCCATCCCGGTAGGGATGCCCTGAGAATTGCCCAGCGTTTCAACGCTGGGTTTAAAGGCAGGTGTATTCTGTAGTAGTCCCGGTAGGGACGATTGAGGTTTCAGTCGTCCCTACTGGGACTATTGATGGTACTTGTGCCTCAATACCCAGCGTTGAAACGCTGGGCTATTCTCACTTTGCCCCGATGGGGCAATGACGCGAATTCATCAGGATTCGCGGTTAACACCGTCAGAATACGCGTTGAAACGTTCGCCGCAGCTCATCCAGCACCAGCGCGCCGACGGTGCTACGATAGGCGTCGATTTTCGCCGTGCCGCGTGCTCCAGCGAACAGTGGCGCGTCTGCGTCGTTAATCTCGATCTGCACGACGTGATACTTGTTCTCGCTCGTCGCCGGCTTGAAGCGTGAAGTGTTCGCTGCTCTGCCGCTTTCGTTAGATCGCGCGCGGCGAGCGACTGAAATTACGCTGCCGTTCAGGATCGACGACGGCGCATCATCGGCGACGACGCGGACGGACTGACCGATTTCGACCGCCGGGACGTCGGCTTGCTCGACGCCGGCCCATGCTGTCCAGCCGCCGGGTTCGGCGACAATGGCCAGCGGCGTGCCCAATTCGATCCAGGCGCCTTCATTTCGACGATCCAGCGGCGAGCCGCTCCACACGCCAAGCTTGTCGGGCGAATGCTCCTCGGACGCGCGAGCCGGCGGCGGAAGCAGCCGGCCGGCAGCCGGTGAGCGAATCATAAGCGAATCGACCTGCGATTGCCGTTCGGCCAACTGCGCCTCGGCGTCGGCGAGCTCGGCAATTGCCGCGGGAATCAATCGGGCTGCCGTTGGCTGCACGACTTGCAGCGTGCGTAATTGCTCGAGCCTGGTTCGCAGCTCGGCAACCTTGCCCTGTTGTTCCGCGAGGGCCATTTCCAGTTCCGGATTTTGCAAGCGAGCGACAACTTCGCCGGCCTTTACGTCCGCGCCCGCGGGCAGAGCAAATTCGAGTTCGCCAGGCAGAACCGCAAAGAGCGGGTGCGAGTGCGACGGCACGATGGCCAGCGGCGCCTTGACGCGCCGCGTGACGGGAACGATCAGCACGCCGCCGACCACCGCCGCGAAAATGCCGCAGGCCGCGATCAGTCGGAGCCAACGAAATCGCGACCTCGCCGCGGGATTACGCATCAACTTCACCGTGCTCATCACTGGCTGCATTAGCATGCCCGCGATCGCCACGACGGCGAGCGTATAGACGAGGTTCTGCAGTTGATAGGGCCGGGCGAGCTTCAGCATCAGCATGAAGACGCCGGCCAGCACTAGGGCCAGGTAGAGTTTTGCAAGCACCGCATAGATCCACAGTGCTCGCCGCTTGTGCGGTCCTAGGAGCGGATCGTCCCGCCGCGGCTCATCCAGCAACCATTGCCGCCACGATGAGGATATCAGTCCGCGCGCCCGGTCCGCCAGATTCGGCACTTCAAGCCCGTCGGCCAGTAGATAGTAGCCGTCGTAACGCAAGAGGGGATTGGCGTTCACCAGCAGTGTGCCCACCGAGCAGACGACGATCAAGCTCAGACACAACGTGCTGAGCAGCCCCGACGCGGCGTAGCTCCACACAATCGCCGCCGAGGACGCGATGACCAGTTCGACCGCCATTCCCGCGCTGGAGACGGCCATCCGCTGCCACTTGCTCGGCAGCCGCCAAGCGTCCGATACGTCGCAATACAAACTCGGCGCTCCCGCTAAGAGCAACATGCCGATTTCCTGCGGCCGCGCGCCGAAATGCCGGCACGCGAGCGCATGACCCAACTCATGGAGGATTTTCACGCCGATCACCGCGGCGATCCACACGGGGATCAGGCCGGGGCGCGTTAATTCGCGAATGTGCGGCAGCCGGGCGGCGAGCTCCGTTGCGTTACCCAGCACGAGCAGTACCGCAAGGACCACCAAGCATCCGGCCGCCATGAGTGCCAGCGGCGTGCATAGCCAACGTACAGCGGCATAAAGTCGATCGATCACTGGGTCGGCGTCGATGCCGCCCAAGCGGATCGACAAGAGTTGCAGCCAACTCATCCGGCGTTCGAATCGCTGCCGCTCACGGTCGCGCTTCAATAGCTCGCCCCCTTGGCCGGGGTTCTCGCCGAGCAGCAGTCCCTGTTCATACAGCCGGCTCACGAACTGCTGCAGTTGCGTGATCGACGCGCGCCGCGGCGCGAACTGCGACTCCAGCCGCCGCTGAAGCATCCGCAAGCTGGCGGGGTCCCGCAGCGCGTCCAGCAGCGCGTACTCCTCGGCCGTCAGATGGAACGACTCCCCCGCCACTGGATCCTTCACTACAAAGGTCGCGCCCCCTCCGATCGCCACTTCGATGACCTGCAAATCCGCGCGCATCCGCAGCGGCAGCGTGCGCTCGGCAGCCGAACGGTTGTGATCGTTTGCGCGATGCATTTAAAGGATGGAACAGGGGGTAACAGCCTGTTCAAATCCCTTCCTTCTTTTGGCTCGTAACTTCTTTACCCGGCAGAAGTAGCTGCCCCTGTTGTCCGGGACGGAGCTTGAGGTCGTGGTTGTCGATCTCCGCCCAGATGCGAACTTGCTTGCTCACGGGATCGATTTCCGGGCTGCTGAACCGCAGCACCCCTTCGACAATGGCTGGCCCGGCCGGCTTGGCATCTTTCGTAAGCACAAACCGCACTTTGGCGCCCAACAGCGTGCCATCCGCGGCCTCCGCCGGCGCGAACCCTTCGGCGCGCAGCTTTTGCACAGCGACCAACCGCAGCACGGGCGCGCCGGGTTCCACCCATTCGCCGGTGCGGCCGTGAACCAGAGCGACGACGCCGGCGAACGGCGCCCGCACGGAGTGCAGCTCCAGGTCGAGCTTCGCCGATTCCAGGGCGTTCTCTTTCAGTTGCAGATCAAACCGGTCGAGCGTCTGATCGTGTTCCGCCTGCCGCCGTTCGAGCTGCAGCTTGTCGACGGTGAGCTGTTCGACGTCCAGCTGCGACTGCGAGATGCTTTTGGCGAACTGGGCGTTTGATTCGCTGGAACGCTTCATTTCGGCGCGGGCGACCTCCAGGGCCTTGTCGGCATACTGCACTCGCAAGTCATTGCTCGCCTTGGCGGCCGCCTGCTGCCGTTCGAGGTCGGCCTTTTGCAGGCTCAGCTTCGCCGCGCGATCGTCGAGCGAGGCCAGGACGTCGCCTTCTTTCACCATCGCGCCTTCTTCAACGGCGATTTTCGCGAGCACGCCCGTTTGCCGCGCTGGAACCTCTGCCTCGACCATCGGCCGCAACACGACTGCGTCAATCCGCAGCGGCTCGGCCGCCTGACCGGGAGAAAACAGAAGAGTTGCCGCGAATAGCGCGAATAGACGCGAATAGGATTTAACAGGAGGTAACAGAGGTTTGCAGAAAAGCTCTGTTCCCTCCCGTTTCTTCTTCTTAATTCTTATGTGATTCATTGTCTTAATTGATTCGCGTCTATTCGCGTGATTCGCGGCAAAAAACCTTCTACTTAAAACGTCAGCCAGCGGTACAGCGTGGCGCCGGCGTCGTGCAGCCAGACGTAGCCGAGCGAACGCTTGCCGCAGTGGACTTGCACCGACGCGGTCATTCCTGGCCGGGCTGCCGGCGGCACGTCACCGTCGAGCGCGATCCGGACCTTCACCGGCGGGGCTTCATTCTCCAATCCTTCCGGCTCCAGCGGCGCCGCGGAACTGATTTGAACGACATGGCCCTCATACGTTTGTTGCACGTCGCCGGCGAGCCGTAGGCTCACGGCTAGTTTTTCCGTTTCTTCTTGTTGTGCTTTAAGGACGTGGCCAATCTGCCGTTGGGGCACATCGGCGACAAGTTCCCAGCCACTGCCGGTGTCGGCTACAGTGAGCAGCGCTTGCCCGCGCTCGACGGGCCGCGAGGCGAGCAGGCTATCCACGTCGCGCGTCAGCACCTGCCCGGCGATCGGGCTGCGTAGCGTCAGGGCCTCGTGGTTCTGCTGCAGCAGCGTCCGCTGAGCCTGAAGGCTGGCCAAACGCTCTTCAAGCTGCCGCTGTTCGGCGGCCAGCGGCAGGCGATCTTCTGTTTGCTTGCTCTCCCGGAGTGTACGATCAGTCCGCGTGACAGCCAGGGCCTCCAGCCGTTTTTGGGCGGCATCGATTTCGCCCCGGACCTGCTGCAACTTGAGCGACAGTTCCGGATCGTTCAGCACGATGAGCACATCGCCCTTGGCGACCATTTGACCGTGTTTGACGTGTATCTCGCTAATCGAACCCGTGGCGGTCGCGAACACTTCTCGTTCAACGGCGGCATGCACCGTAGCCGGCGCCTCCACATGAAAACCGGCCGGTACAAAAACGAGGGCCGCGATAACAGCCGCGATGGCGCCGACGACGGCCATCCTTCGCGTGAGCCGGCCGGGTTGAATGGCGTCATTGAACGCTTCCGACAACTTCAACAATGAGCGCATGGGAAAGCGGTCGAGCGCCGCCGCCCGACCCAGCGCCGGGCCGCACATCTCGCCAAGCTCCACGACCTGCTCGCGCCAGCCGGCAGGCGCCGCGGAATCGAAGCGCTCGGCGATCAAGACCGCATCGAAACTGCTCTTCGTGCTTCGCTTGAGCGATGTTTCAACTTCTTCGGGACCTGAGACTCGAAAAGCGATTGGCACACAGGCCAGTTCGCGTGCATGGGAGTGATCGACGTGTTCCTCGAGCACCGCCGTCACGCTCGGCGGCAGGAGCTCTCCGTCCGGGTCGTCGGCCGGGTAACTTAGCGGTTCGCCCCATTTGGCGACTTGCTCGGCAAGCCGTTCGGTCCGATGGGCGTACTCGGTCCGCCGCTCGACGCGGCTGGCGCCGCTCGCGGCGAGAAGCCGCCAGCGTCCACCGCGTTTGACGAGGACGCTGAGCCGGTCGCAGGAGAGGAGCCGGCGGCCTTCGTTGGCGATTTCGAAGGCCACGCCCTTGAGATCGCGCGGCGACTGAACTCGGCGCAAGAAATCGGCCGCCTGTCGGTGGAGCAGGGCGCTCGCGCGCAGTTGGCGCAGCTCATCGAGCGCGTGGAAATCCTCGGCGACGTCGCCGAGCGTCGCGGCGAATTCCAGCCAGCCTTGCTGCACCAGCGGGCTTGACACGCCGGCGAACCACAGTTCAAAGGCCGCGACCGCGTAAAAGTGCTCGGCGGCGTCCTCGGCCGCAACTGGATTGGCAACCGGCGCCACCAAGCACTCAAGCTCTCCGGCGGCCGTCGCGTGAATTTCTGCGGCGTTAGTTTCGAATGCCGCGCCGATCCATTTGCGGCGCTGAGCGGGCTGGATGGAATCGATCTCAGCATTCGCTCTGCCGCTGGACGCCCATTGGCAGACGAGCTCCAGCGTACTATCGGAGCGCCGTCGCCAGGCCGCTCCGCCGACAGCGCCGACGGCCGCACCCGCTTCCGCTAGCAGCCGCCGGTAAAATTCGCGGACGTCTAATCCCGCGCGGGCGGCTGCGTGCTGGCGCTCGACGGCCGATTCCAGCTGCAGCCAGCTAGCAACAGGCGCATCGAGGTCGTCGCGGTCGGTCATAAGCTCAGTATAGGCATCGCGCCGCGGAACTTACCCGCATTCGGCGCACACTTCGCGGGTCAAAACTTGCGAGCGATGGCATGCCGGCGCCATCCGCGCTGATGAGTCAAATCGGGCAAACTTTCTCTGTTGTAACGAATTTAATGATTCTGACGGCCGTGCCGTGACGAAAACCAGTTCGAGGCTGCATGTTCTGCTACCTGTAGTCGAGTCTCTCCGAGACTCGAATCGCCGGTTTCTCCGAAACCGGCCTACAGCAGCCGGCTTACTCATCGCTCGTCATGGCTTTTTTCCGACAACGGTCGCTCGTGTGGTCGCTCCTCGCCTGCCTAATGCTGGCGGAGGGGTGCCGGCTGCGCGACGAGAACGCGTTCAAAACGTGCGGCGACGAGTGCTACCGGGCGATGGCGTCGCAGATTGAGTATCCGGCCGTCTCGCAGTGTTCGGCGACGGACGCCGACTGGGCGTCGGCCGAGCCGGTGACGCTCACCTCGCCAACTGACATCAAGTACCGCGACATGACGCTGCAGGAAGCGGTGCAGATCGCGCTGACGCAGTCGAAAGTCATCCGCGACCTGGGCGGCAGCGTGCTCCGCTCGCCGGCGCAGGTCGAAACGTTCTGGGATCCGGCGGCGGTCGAGACTGATCCGCGGTTCGGCATCGACGCCGCGCTCAGTGCGTTCGACGCCCAGCTCTCGGCCAGCGCGTACGGCGCCAAGAACGACCGGGCGATCAACAACGAGTTCTTCGGCGGCGGCACGCGGCTGTTGCAGCAGGACACGGCAACCGTGCAGGAGCAGTTATCGAAGAAGGCCGCCACGGGTTCGCAATTCGCTTTGCGGCATTACACGAACTACGACGCGAACAACGCGCCGAGCAACCTGTTCCCAAGCGCATGGACCACGTGGTTTGAGACCGAGGCCCGCCAGCCGTTGCTGCAGGGCGCCGGCACGACGTTCAACCGCATCGCCGGTTCGAGCAACATTCCGGGCTTGTACACCGGCGTACTGGTGGCCCGCGTGAACACCGACGTCGAGCTCACCGAGTTCGAAATGGCGGTGCGCGACCTGGTGAGCAACGTCGAGAACGCCTACTGGGACCTGTACTTCGGCTACCGCGACTTGGACGCGCGGATCGCCGCCCGCGACGCGGCGCTCGATACGTGGCGGCGAATTCACGCGTTGTACGTGGCCAATCGCCGCGGCGGCGAAGCCGAGAAAGAAGCTCAGGCCCGCGAGCAGTATTACCGGTTCCAGGAAGACGTGCAGAACGCGCTTTCGGGGCGGCTGTTCCAAGGCACGAGCGTGAACAATGGTTCCAGCGGCGGCACGTTCCGGGCGATGGGCGGCGTGCAGGTGAGCGAACGCCGGCTGCGGATGCTGATCGGCCTGCCGCCAAGCGACGGCGCGCTCATCCGCCCGGCCGACGAACCGGTCACGGCGCCGATTCATTTCGATTGGCAGGAGATCAGCCGCGAGTCGCTGGTTCGCCGGGCGGAGCTGCGCCGGCAACGGTTCATGACGCGGCGGTATGAGCTGGAGCAGATCGCCGCGAAGAACTACTTGCTGCCGCGGTTGGATGCGGTGGGCTTGTACCGTTGGCGAGGCTTTGGCGACGACCTTTTGCACAGCGACAGCGCAGGCCGGGCGGAATTTGACAACGCGTACATGAACCTCACCAGCGGAAACTTCCAGGAATGGCAGATCGGCATGGAGCTGAACATGCCGCTGGGCTTCCGCCAAGGCTCGGCCGCAGTGAAGAACGCCGAGCTGCAACTGTGCCGGGCTCGGGCGATTCTGCGCGAGTCGGAACACCAGGTGCTGCACGACGCGGCGAACTCGGTCGGCGAGTTCGATCGCGCGATCGTCGTGGCGCAGACAACCGCTCATCGGCTGGATGCGGCGCGGGCTCAGCTGGCGGCGGTGCAGGCGGCGTTCGAGGCGGACAAGGCGCCGCTCGATTTGCTCTTGGAAGCCCAGCGGCGATTGGCCGACGCGGAAATTCGGCATTACCAGTCGCTGTCTGAATACGCGCTGGCAATCAAGAACGTGCATTACGCCAAGGGTACGCTCTTGGAATACGATGGCGTGGTGCTGAACGAGTCCCAGTGGCCGGCGAAGGCGTACGCCGATGCGGCGGAGCGGGAATCGCTGCGGTTCAAGCCGCGGCCGCTGAACTACGTTTCGTCGCGGGCCCCGCGGACGGCTGATGGGCCATACGATCAGCACTCGATGGTGCATGAGCTTGGACCGACGGCTTCGGCGGATTCGCAGCAAGGCGAGCCGACTCAGCCGCAGCAGCCCAACTCGGTGCAGCCGGCGCCGAGCGCCAACCCGAGCGAGCCAATCTCAACACCTCCGGCTGCACCGACGGCGCCGATCATTCCCACGTCGAATTCGACGCCGTTGTCGGCAAAGCCTGAGAACGCGCGGGATCTGGCGGCAGCGCTGCAAGCGGCGGCAGAGCAGTAGTCCGGATCATATTTTCCTTTATTCGCTTTTTCCGCTTCAATGTCGGAAAAAGCGAAAGGAAAAAAGGAGCCTTTAGGGCCTCCAATCGGCGGCTAAGTCGCGACGTCGACGCGTGAAGAAACACGAGCACGTTTTTCTGACGTTGCTCGATTCTCTTTCCGCACCAACTGACCGCAGGCAGCGGTGATGTCGGCGCCGAGGCTGTAACGGATGGTCGTTTTTAGGCCGGCGGATTTGAGGCGGCGGCCGAAGGCTTCGCGCGTTTCGCGG